>NZ_JACJPJ010000096.1:0-12650 GCF_014696015.1 Oculatella sp. FACHB-28
GCTGACGTAACCGAATCGCTTGTTGTCGCAGATAATCTTGAGTCGTGGGATTAAGTAAGCGGGCATCAGGTTTATTCATACTTCAATTCTACGAATTGCCCCTTCCCGCTGCATCCTCTTAAGTTGCCGGGTTAATAGGTATCCAAATGTGGTTGAGCAAACCGCAAAAACAGCCAGTGCAAATGGCTCAAAGCAAACAAGGCAAACTCTTTTGGACTGGACTAATCACGAGCGTGACTAATCCTAAAGGCATTCTGTTTTTCCTTGCGTTTTTGCCTCAATTTGTAGTTCCCCATGCAAACCATGTTCCACTGCAAATGCTAGTTCTAGGCTTAATCTTTACTCTGCTGTGTGCGATCGTCTACGGACTTGTAGCACTGTTGGCTGGAACCGTTGGCGATAATCTCTCTGGTACACCTCGCTTTAGTCAATTAATGCAGCGTGTTACAGGCAGTGTGTTGATTCTTCTCGGAGTGCGACTGGTTGCTCTGGAGCATCGTTAAACGAACAGTGGCTTTATATTCTTGCCGTTGTATAGCTGTCGAGAACAAATAGTCGTCAAGAGAAACTGTTCCATTTACGATGTTTGATCTGATAGCCGTACTATAGCTGACGCAAATAAGTTGTGAACAAAATAGGTTGTGAAATTCACGTCCCTAAGGAATATAACTTTCACAACCTATTTAGGATTGCTACACAGACCGATTGCAATTAGCGTCTTTGCGGTAATTCAGTGTAGGTTCAGCGGCAGCGTTGGGCGATGGAGCTTAAACAGACAGGGGCGCTCCAACGATCCAAGTGTCATGCTGGCGTGCAAGATCCATCCAACCTTCGGGTGGAGTTTGACCAATTTGAGGGAAGAACTCGTCGATCCCGCCAGGGACGAAGGTGCCGAGCATCCGAGCCCTTCCGGGTCCAAGATTCACCCATGTATGCACGGTGTTACGGGGCACCACAACCGAGGTTCCGGGACCGACCTCAAACTCTTCGCCCTCAACGTGAAAGCGAAAGCTGCCTTCAAGGACTTCAAAGATCTCTTCCCGATCTTGGTGATAGTGAAGTGGCGGACCTGAGAACGCTGGAACATTCACTTCAATAATTGTGAAAGCTCCGTTGACATCTTTGCTATGGACGCGGATAGCCATCTGCTCACCAGGCATTGTATTGAACCAATCGAGGTTCTCGCTCTGTCCAACGATCGCAACTTTGCTTTGATTGAATTGAGTACTCATTGTTTTAGGGGTAGAGGTACGCTATGAACTCACTGGCTCCGCCAGTGTCATTGGGACAACGGTGGGTTGGATGTTCTGATTCCGATGAAACAGATTGGTCGGGTCATACTGGTTCTTGAGTGCAACGAGTCTTGCATAGGTAGCGGGCGGATAGACATCACGAATCCGCTCTCCCTCGTCTGCCAGAAAGCCCACATAAGCCCCGTTAGCGTAAGGTAAGAGTGCCCGAAAGACTCGCTGGGTGCAGGTATCGAGACTGGCAGCATCAGCCGATAGTGGTGCAAAATGAGTGATTAACACCATGCCCTGTTTATCGCGATGAGCAAAGGCTGTTGCATCAGGTGCGACCCGACTCATAGCGCCACCCAGAACACGCAGGGTGACCAGCGTTTCAGGAGATATAACAGATTGAACAGACTCAACTAATGAGTGAATCATCTCGTCTGAGAACGTCTCGAAGAATTGCGATCGCGAATGATGCTGAAAGCCAGGAATTTCACCAGCCGCTGTGAACGCAAACATGGCCGAATAGGGCATGGGCGCAATCAGATTGGCGATCGGGGTATCAAGCTGACGGAGGGGAGCTACAACCTGCTCACCTTCGCTGATATCACCGGTGTAGCAGACCATAATCGCGACAACCGGGGTTCCCTGTTTGTCAGGGGGAATGAAGGGGGCAGGAGGTGCCGGCATGAGCAGAACTTCAGTGGAAAGTTCATCTGGTGCTGCCGCTGCTAGACGGGTATACTCCCGCAAGATTCGCTCTGCCTCGGTTACCTCATAAAAGACGGCACCACCCAGAACAGTTCCACCCCGATGCAGGTTTACCTCGAAGGCTGTTGCAATCCCAAAGTTGCCACCACCACCGCGCAATCCCCAGAACAGTTCGGGATGTTCGTCAGCACTGGCACGCAGCAGTTGTCCATCCGCCGTGACTAGTTCTACTGCTTGCAGGCGATCGATGGTTAAACCATAGGCGCGAACCATCCAACCAATGCCACCACCCAGCAGCAATCCGCCCACCCCCACAGAGGCAACGTCGCCTGCTGTCAACGCCAATCCATAAGGCTGGAGCTTTTCAGCGACCTCACCCCAAGTGAGACCGGGTTCCAGCCGGGCTGTGTGACGTATGGGGTCGATCGTCATCGTCTTCAGGTTGGAGAGGTCAATCACCAGTCCACCATTATTGGTGCCATGTCCGGCTGCACTATGTCCACCGCTCCTCACGGAGAGCGTCATTACCTGCTCACGGGCAAAGTTAACCGCAGTTCTGACATCTTCCGCATCGGCACAGCGCACGATCGCAGCAGGATAACAATCATAAGTACCATTCCAGACTTTTCGTTCTGCTTCATAAGCAGGGTTACCCGGAAGGATCAGTTCACCTCGGATCGTTGAGGCGAGTATCTCGATCGCTTCTTTGTAGTCATGCTGCTTCTCTTGGGGAGATGTGATTTGAACATGAGTTTGCTCATGCTGCTCGTATTGAGCCGTATCTTGATGTTGTTGTGTCACTAGTTACTTCCTTTCATTGTTTAGAGACATAGGAATACTTCTGTTCATCCATGCGCTGTGTCATGAACAGTAAGTAATTGATTCACTCCAACACACTCCGCCATTCACCATCTGTTTTGATGGCGCAGTCAACTCCGCTATCAATGGTGATCAATCGTTCAGTAACAATAGAAATGCTGGAACAGAGCCGCAGCAATCACGGAGTTCGACTCATCGCACTCACGTTTGGATTAAGAGTGTCACCTGTGTTGTAGACATGCTCTCCTTCATTGCCTTATCCTTTCATTACCTTTCTGGCATGAATTCATCATAGGCTTCGGACAAAGGGTTCTGAATACATAAACTTTGCAGATTCTTGCCTAATTTTCTCAAGCAGAAAGATGATGCTCAAAAGAATCCTCTATAATAGGCACAGCAAAACGATCAGAGGAATGTCTCACAATCCCTCACTAAGTGTTTACAAGAACCTGATATGGCAGATGAATTCCTAAAGCGCAAGACGACGATTGATGCTTGTCAAGAACTGGCGGAATTAGTGGGCCGCCACACTCACGACAGGGGAAACGGTATCCATGCAACGGCGATCGCCCAGTTAGAATTGATGCGGGAATCTGTGGCTCCTACAGTACTCCGCGCTGTGTATGAACCGACGCTTTGCATTATTCTTCAAGGTAAAAAGGAAACCTTACTGGGCAAGGAAACCTATCACTATGGTGCGGCTCAATATATCGTTGTCACGGTCGATCTGCCGCTCAGTGGAAACATTGTTGAAGCGACACCGAATCAGCCATATCTATGCTTTAAGCTAAGCTTGGACGCGACTCAGCTTTGGGATATTATCGATCAACTCCACCGCAGCTCAGATCAAAAAGAAAGTTCAGTGAGAGGCTTGTTCGTAAGCGATGCAAATGCTCCGTTGATTGAGTGTGCCACTCGACTCACACGGCTTCTGGATACGCCCGAAGATATTCCATTCTTGGCACCAATGATGATTCGTGAGATTTATTACCGTCTTTTAATGGGCGATCAGAGCGAAGCGGTTTGGCAGATTGCGACCTCCGGCAGCCATATGCAGCGCATTGCAGAAGTGATTAGACAGATCAAAGCTGAATTTACAAAGTCATTGAGCATGGATGATTTGGCAAAGCAAGCGAGGATGTCTTCTGCATCGTTCCATCGTCACTTTAAAGCAGTGACCTCAATGAGTCCGTTGCAATATCAAAAGCAGTTGAGGCTATTAGAAGCCCGTCGTTTGATGATAGCTGAAGATGCAGATGCCACCCATGCAGCGTATCAGGTGGGTTATGAGAGCCCTTCTCAGTTCAATCGCGAATATTCCCGCATGTTTGGTGCGCCACCGAAGAAGGATATTGAGCGTTTACGAGTCGCCTGAGGATTGACAGTTTCGATATAGATACTTCCACACGCCCTTGACTTTGCCGTACGTTTCATCCACTTGCCATGAATCATTCGTCGGCTTTAGCTAGCTCACTGTCCCAGACTTGGGCAAGTGGGTCGGGGCGCGTCCGCCACTCGCGCTCTGGGTCAAGTTGTTGCTTTTCAACCCAGCCAAGGTTATTGTCACCAAACACCGCCTCTACTACTGACGCAATACATACGCGAAAAATATGCCTGCAGTTTGGCAATCGGGGGTAATTCCCTATCGAATTAATCAGGGAAAGATAGAAGTATTACTTATTACTACTTCCAGTGGTAAACATTGGGTAATTCCTAAAGGTTGGATTCCCCCTTGGATGACATCATCGTCCTCCGCGGCAAAAGAAGCGCTAGAAGAAGCAGGAGTTACCGGAACTGTTATAACTCCGGCAATTGGTCGCTACTCTACTCAAAAACTGGGATATTCCTATCAGATCGAGGTGTTTTCAATGCGAGTGGAGGAAGAGCTAGAAACCTACCCTGAAGCTAAGCGCCGACAGCGTCAATGGATGAGCCCTTCTCAGGCAGTTAAAAAGGTGCGATCGCCTGAGCTAAAATGCCTTCTTATGCAATTCCGTGAATCCTATATGAGTGGTGAATAAACCGCAAGAACGGCGTTGGATTGTGTTGCCTTCTCAATTCCAAGACTTTTACAGGTTATTGCCAACGTAGCGAACTTGGTCACCTCTCTGCAAACAACCTAGCTTTAAGACATTTTGAAAAATGCAAGATCAATGAGTGTCGGTTTAATACTACACAGTCAAGTAATACTTCATCAAAACTTTAAGTAGGTGTTCTTTTAATGAAATTTGTGTGGATAAAAAGAATTATTGATATGAGTATACAGACGCTCTTCAACAATTCATTCCTCGTTCTGAAGGGGCGATCGCTCTCATTCCTCAGTGATTTTGCTTAGTGAAGCAAATGCAAGCGGGTTCAAAAACATACTGTAAAGTCGCATTTTGGAGATATTTATGTTGAAGCATCTAGCCTTTGCAGCAATAGGAGCAACTATTGGCGCTCTTAGTCTCGGAAACACAGCCCATGCTGCGACCTTTGAAGTAATTGCGAGTAATTTAGATAACCCTAGAGGATTAACCATCGGAGCGAATGGTTCTCTTTATGTAACTGAAGCAGGTCGGGGTGGTACAGGACCCTGCATTCCTTCTCCAACAAATCCAACTGCATCAGTTTGTTATGGTGCTACAGGTGCACTTACCCTCATTGAAGATGGCACGGTGACCAGAGTTGTAACTGGATTGCCATCATTAGCAGCACCTGATGGTAGTGAGGCAACAGGTGCCCATGATGTTGCTTTTGATGCAACTGGGCAGCCTTATGTTCTAATCGGGCTTGGTAGTGATCCGGCTGTTCGGAGTGCTTTGGGAGTGCCAGAGTTTGGACAATTGCTGAAAATTAATACCCTCAATGGTGGCTCTGATTGGACTGCGATCGCTGACGTTTCAGCATTTGAGCAAGCTGAAAATCCTGATGGAGGCGGAATAGATTCCAACCCTTACAGCTTTGTTATTCAAAACAACGCCGCTTACGTTGCTGATGCGGGTGCTAATGCTTTACTAAAGGTGGATCTTGATAACGGGGACGTTGATCTAGCGTCGGTCTTTAATAGTCATCTAGTGACTAACCCATTTGGGGGTTCTGATATTCCCATGCAGTCTGTACCCAATGCAGTGGCTAGCAGTTCTGATGACACACTCTATGTCGGTGAATTGACCGGATTCCCCTTTCCAGTAGATGGTGCACGGGTCTATCGCGTTGCTAATGGTATTCCTGAGATTTTTGCCGAAGGCTTTACCAACATCATTGATTTGGATTTTGATTCCAATGGCAATTTGTATGTTTTGGAATATGCCACTAACAGCATATTGTCTGGTGATCTTACAGGTGCATTAATTCGCCTCAACCCAGATGGAACACGTACAACCCTTTTACAAGAAGGGTTACTTGCCCCGACTTCATTCACATTTGGAGATGACGGGGATATTTTTATAGCGAACCGAGGAATTGCTGCAGGTCAGGGAGAAATTATTCGATTCAATTCCAATGATGATTCTCAATCGGTTCCTGAACCTTCAAGTTGGCTCGGGTTGCTGGCGATCGCCTCTCTGGGGGGATTCCTAAAAGTGACCCGACGCTAGACGTTACTGTAGTCAATGACCGAAGTGGGACAGATAACCCAGCAAGTCGGCGTGAGAGGGCGCTGTGGTCTAGTATGGGGAGGTCCAGTCCCATCAGATGGAGATGGCGAGAAATCCTTGGCGTTGCCGTCCTGCCAGGTAACACACTTCTGAGTATGAGTAATGTGTTTCTCTGCCTCTGTTAGCTTTGCTGCCAGTGCCCTGCTCCTCCCAGCAGGTCTTTATGCGTTGCGGTTGGCTTATAGGCAAAACTCCAGTTATCTTCCACTTGCGTCTATTCCGATCGCTTTTGGGGTTCAGCAAGCCTCTGAAGGATTGGTCTGGCTGGGCGTGGAAGCGAATTCTTCCGCTGAAGTAAATCTGGGAGCTTTCGGCTTCTTAGGGTTTGCCTATTGGTTCTGGCTCTTCTGGGCACCTGGGTCGGTAGCGTTCTCTGAAGCTAATCCCATCGTGCGGCCAGTAGGTTGGAGTTTAAGTGTCCTTGGTTTTATGTATGGAGCGCTGCTTTACCTTCCGCTGGTTTTTCAACCCGATTGGCTATCGGTTCAGGTTGTCCATCATTCTATTGAGTACAATACACGCTTAATTTTTGATCCCTGGCTCTCTCAGGAAGTTGAGCGGATTATCTACGCGCTCATCATCCTCATTCCCTTTGCACTTGCGTCCAATCGCGCTCTTAAGAGATTTGGAGCAACGATCGCGCTATCGGCGATCGCCTCTCACTGGTTTCTGCATCAAGTCTTTGTTTCGGTTTGGTGTTTCTTTGCGGCGATTCTGTCCCTGCTCATCGTCTTCATCTGCCAATCCTCTTCTAAAGTGAGTTGGCAGCAAGGTACGGATTGACTGTAAACGGGGGCAGGTAAGTCTATTCAAATTACGAATGAGAACAATTCGTTAGAACCGTTCTATCAGGCGATTGTCGCGCAACAGCATGGGTTTAGAAGTCGCCCAAACAGCCGAGCTTATTGGTTTGCGATCGCCTCTTCCCTCACATCTCATTTACTCATCTGATAGGAAAACACCTGAATTCGCCAATAGCCAGTCGGTTAACCGCTTCAAATGCCCAATGCTCAGGCGGCACATCAGAGAAAACGGAGGCAAACTCATTACTAGCACATTGTGCAATCTCTCCTTCTAAAGGTGGCGTTAGCTGAGAGTTTGGAGCTAGCTCAGGTTGAGGCTGGGCAGGATTAACTTGCCTGAGAGGAGTAGATGGGCTTGTTTGAGCGGGGGGTTCCGTCGAGGATGTAGGGACAGAAATAGTTTGAGCGGCAACAAGTTGGATGTTTACGAGGTGAAAAGTTCCTACCGCGATCGCCAAATTGAGAAAAGTGCGTAATCTCATAGGTCTGTTAATAGGCTTTGAGTGTTGCGAGTGGTAATAGATCTAATCCACTTAATCTAACTCATTTGACCTGAGCATAGTCTATAAAGTGAGTAACTGTTTTCCTTGCCTCTATCGTCCTGGAAGCAAATAGGGGCGATCGCTCCAATACCCCTCCAACAATCGCTAGTTTAAGCAAGGACGGTTATTTGCGGGTATTAGTGATTTGAAGTTAGTTTTATCACGAAAAGTTACAGTGACTTCACGACGGAGTCATCGTACAAAAAACTAGCCTCAAGCTGTTGAGGAGTAATGTCGAGGTCATAAGCAGCCTGAGCCGTGAATTGTAGATTCGTGACCAAGCTATCAGGATTGTTTGGCTCAAACGCGACCCTCTTATTCTCTTCAATGTTGAGGAACCTGACCCAATCAAGTTGCTGTTTGCTCTCCTCTAGAGTGATTCCTAGTGCATCTGCAACAGAGCTGAGAGCTTCCTCATCTCCTGACCTAACTCGCTCAACACCTTGATCAATCGCTCGTAGGTAAGCTTGGAGGTCTGCTGCTCGTTGCTCAATCACTGTCTGGCGGGTAATGAGAACATCAGCAATCAAATTGGTATCCTTGCTGCTGAATATAATTTCTCCTCCACCGACCTCAGCAGCGTTGGCTAGCCAAGGCCCATAGGACACAGCTGCATCAACCTGCTTTGAAGCAAACGCCGTTGCTGCATCTGCAGCGGTCATATTTCTCAACACGACATCCTTCTCGGTTAGTCCACCCTGCTGTAGATAAGCTCGCAGCAACACATTTACGAATAGTAAATCTTCTCTCGCAATCGTTTTACCTCTCAAGTCCTCAGGACGATTGATGTTACGTCCTAAGATTCCATCTCCACCATCTGAGTAACTGATTAAATAGAAGATTTTAACTGACGGATCCTCGTTGCTCATTTGAACTGCGTCACTGCTACTCGCCCAAAGAACGTCTACTTTGTTTGTAAGGAAGGCTGTAATCCCATCCCCCAAGTTCTGAAAGACAAAGTTTTCAACGTTCACTCCCTCTTCATTGAAAAGGCCTTGGTCTGCGGCAACGTAGTGTCCAGCATTACCAGGATAGATGCCAGTTCCCGTTCTGAGCGGCTGAGTGGCAGAATCGGGAGGTGTTGATTGGGGTGAACAAGCAACAACCCAGAGAAGAGCCGCCAAAGCAATCAGAACCAGACGTCTTGAAACCTGAAGCATAACGAATACTTTTAGTAATAACTAACAAGCCAGCAGACACATGCTTAGAATACAGATGAATCCATTTTCCTTGATGCGAATCCACAAAATTTAGTTAACTTCATGCCCTACTGCCCAATGTCCTTCAACACAAATTAAGTATATAGAACTATAGACAAAGTACAAGGTTTTTAGCTCTGATTAGATCTGTCCCAATATCCTGAGCGGTCGGCATATCATCTATGGCTGTATCTCAATCCTCTACCTCCCAATCTTCAGCAGGAATGCCCGTTTGGGAGTTGAATATAGTGACTGGTGAAAACAAGTGGTCAGCGGAGACTGAAGCATTATACGGGTTTGCGCCCGGCACCTACGACAGTACTTTAGAAACATTCTTCAACCGAGTTCATCCAGATGATCGAGAAATAATTAAGCGGAAGGATGAAGAAGCTTTTCAAACGGGTAACTTTGAAGCGGAGTTTCGGATTATTCTTCCGGATGGAGCTATTCGTTGGCTCGCGGCTGAAGCCGAAGTTTTTTATGATGAATTGGGGAATCCTATACGGATGAGTGGTGTAGATCGTGATATCACAGAGCAGAAGCAATCTCAAACTTAGCGAATTACATTGACTTATGTCTTCTCCCCAATCCTCTGTTCCTGAGGGTCAATCAGAGACCGAGCAGATTGCCATGCTTCAAGCTCAAAAGGAGGCGTTGGAGAAGCAACTGCACCAAGCTAAGCTAGAGCTTCAGCAAAGCAACGAAAGGCTGCATCAGCAGGAGCAGGATCTAGAGGCAGCACTGGAGGGAAAAGAGCGGTGGATCACAAACTGCCTCGCTGCTGCTGATATGGCTGCCTGGGAACTGGATATCCCGACTGGGGAGAATAAGTGGTCAGAAAAAGTTGAGGAACTATATGGATTTGCACCCGGCACTTACGACAGTACCTTAGAGTCCTTCTTTGATCGAGTTCATCCCGACGATCGGGAGACCATTAAGCGAAAGGATGAGGAAGCGTTCCAAACGGGCACCTTTGAAGTGGAGTTTCGGATTATTCATCCCGATGGAACTATTCGTTGGATTGCGGCTAAAGCCAAGGTTTTTTACGACAAATTGGGGAAACCTGTGCGAATGAGCGGGGTAGATCGCGATATTACGGAGCAGAAGCAGACTGAAGCCAATTTGCAAAGAGTTCATCAACAACTCGCATTTCATGTAGAGAATTCCCCTCTCGCCGTTGTGGAATGGAATGAAAACCTACAGGTGCAACATTGGTCAGCTCGAGCAGAAGAGATCTTTGGATGGCAGGCTTCAGAGGTTTTGCATCGCTATTTTCAGGAGTGGAAATTTGATTATGAGCAAGATTTGCAGCAAGTTGAGGCTGTAATCACGGCTCTAATAAGTGGTTCCCAGAGCCGTAATATCTGTTGCAACCGCAACTATACGAAATCTGGAGAAGTGGTGCATTGTGAGTGGTATAACTCTGCACTGCTGGATGAAGATGGCAAGTTGATTTCGATTTTGTCTCTTGTTCTAGATGTGACAGAGCAAAAACAGCTAGAGAAGGCTCGCCAACGCTCTCTTAGCTTACTGGAGACAACTCTAGAGTCCACCGCCGATGGCATTTTAGTGCTTGACCCGGTGGGAAAAATTATGCATATTAACTGCCAATTTATCGAGCAATGGGGCGTTCCAGAAGCAGTCATAGCGGCACAGGACGGTAAGGCCCTAGTCCAGTTTCAACAGAAACAACTGAAGAAGCCCGATGCGCTTACTCTCGGAGCTGAGGCTGGGCACTCCGACAAAGAGGGCTATGAGCTACTGGAATTTAAGGATGGACGAGTGCTGGAGTGCTATTCCAAACCGCAGCTCTTAAATGGAGAGGTGGTTGGGCAAGTCATCAGCTATCGAGACATCACTGTCTACAAGCAAGCAGAAGCCACACTGCGACAGCAAGCTCAACGTGAGCGGGCGCTTAACGAGCTTAAAGATGATTTCCTCAGTACCGTTTCTCATGAGCTACGAACGCCAATTACCAATATCAAGATGGCAACGCAAATGTTAGATGTTGTGTTGGGTCGATTACATTTGGAGGACGAACGAGTTGCTCAATACCTGAAGATTTTACAGGAGCAGTGTACTCAAGAGATGAATCTGCTCAATACCCTACTAGATTTGCAGTCTCTAGAGGCTAGAACACAAGCTTTACAATTGACGGCAATTGGTCTGCAAGATTGGGTTCCTGATGTAGCAAAATCATTTGAGACTCGTATTCAGAGCCAAAAGCAATCTTTGTCTGTCAATATTCCTGCTGATTTGCCTAACTTGATATCCGATGAGTCCAGCTTGAAGCGAATCTTGGCTGAATTGCTCAATAACGCCTGTAAGTACACTCCACCAGGAGAGAAAATTGTAGTGATAGCCGAGGTTTGTGATAGTACTTTGCAGTTAAGGGTTTGCAATTCTGGCGTAGAAATCCCTGAAGTAGATCTGCCTCGAATCTTCAATAAGTTCTATCGGGTTACAACTATCCAAGTTGAGAGTGCTGCTAACTTGACGAGTTTTATAATCAGGTTACCGATTGCTTCTAATGATGTCGGTTGATCGGGTATTTGTCTTCGTTACCGTCTTAGGCGATCGGTTCATCTCCGTTAAAAATTGCATGAACCAAATGTGATCTAAGCTCACAAAGATTGTTCAAGCTTTTATGTGAGCGATCGCTCAAATTCTATTGATGTGGTTAGCGAAAGTATTACAACTGCTTCTACAGGTATATTACAAACCTAATAAGCAACAGAACAGCCGCCATTTCAGAGTCTGTCGCATTTGCGTAATCCTGCCTGTAGCACATTTGCCAACAGCATCTGTGCTACTCAGACCCCTTAACCAAGTCCATAAGTTTCCCTAACTTCTAGCCATCGTCACCGGCAAGACCACCGCCTACAGTAAAAGAGTGATGAGAAACAGCTGAGAAAACCAAAGCAAAACACTCTCACTACAACGCTGCCAAAGACTTTCAACAAGTCAACATTTCCACTCCCCATGCATCTCAACTAGCCTCAGCAAGTGAGTTGTCTCTGGGGGCTTTAGCCTGCTCATCTTCATCTAAGTCGTTCAAAACAGAGGATTTTCACGATGAAACCATTCATTTCCTTTCCCGTACCCAAACTCAACAAATGGATGACCGGTTGCGTGCTGGGTACTACGCTTTTGGGGCTTCCTATGACAGCAGTTGCTCAAGAATTCACGACTTGCGTCATGACAATAGATAGTAGTGTTGTCTGTGGAACCCATACCTTTCTGCAGGTTGGCAACACGTCGTGGCTAGTTGAGACTGCGGAGAATGGGCGTAATTCCGACTTCCATGAAGTTCCGTGGGTGTTTTCCCAAAATGGAACAGTTCGCGCTGGTGACCTGTGGCAGGGCTCCTGGCAGGTCGAATCTGAAGACACGATTAGCGTGACCATTAGAATGAGCGGCAGTTCAGCTACCGATCAATTCACGGTCCGGTTTCATGGCTCAACAAACTTTACGGCTTATAAAAATGGACGTGCTTATCGATACGGGATTTCGGCAGATGGTCAAGGTTAATATCTTTATCCCTTGAAGGGGTCATTGAAACAGTGCTGAAGCGAGAGATATTAACCCGGCAATCATTGAGATTGCATCTTGTTCGAAGCATAAGCAATAAATGGATGCTCAAAATACTTCTGAATGCGCGATGGCAACTTCTGCAATTTACGCAGATGAGAGATGAGTCTTT
>NZ_JACJPJ010000097.1:0-78376 GCF_014696015.1 Oculatella sp. FACHB-28
TCATCGACATGACAGAACAGGGATTCTAGACTAAGCATGGGGCGGTTAGATGAGTTAAAAATTAGGTACTTTCAACTCTATCTATTTCGCCCCTCCTTATCCCGAACTCACGTATTGTTAGGTGTTTGGGAAGGCCCTCACGGAGGACGAATGGGCTATTGGCTGCGCTGGTGGAATTCCGATGGAGAAATGTTGCTCTGGTCTGAAGAGCGCACTGAACAGGAAAGTCAGCGGGCTGAACAAGAACGCCAACGGGCTGAACAGGAACGCCAACGGGCTGAGGCTTTGGCTGAGCGATTGCGTCAGTTAGGGATAGATCCGGAAGTGTAGTGCTGTCGGCAAAACTCTAGGGCGATCGCCACCTCACCCGTTTGTTGGGGATAGGAGACTGGAGGACGAGCGATCGTTACCCACTTCACCCCTAGCTCAACCGCCACCTGCCGCTTTACATCCTCGCCTCCGGCAACCCCAGAAGCCTTAGAGACAACCATTGAAATTTGCCACTGTTGCCAGAGTGCCCGTTCGAGATCGGCTGAAATAGGCGGACGCAAAGCAATTAGGCGATCGGGCGTAAAGCCTGCTGCTAGTGCTGCCTCCAGTGCTGTAACGGAAGGTAAGATGCGGGCAAACAGAGTTGCTTGAGATTGCCACGAGCGAAACTGTTCCAACGGTCTGTAGCCCACAACTAACAGCACCCTTTGTCCCTTCAGATAATCCCCAGCTACCAGGGTTCCAAAGTTATCTAAAATTATTTGGTTTGAGCTACTGTTTTCGTCCAGGCTTGGTCGTTCATAGCGCAGATAGGGAAGTTGAAATTTAGCAGCAGCGGCGATCGCCATCCTGGACACTTCCACTGCAAATGGATGAGACGAATCCAAAATGCAGCTAATCTGGTGAGTTTGCAAAAAATCTTTGAGCTGCACCTCGGACAGGCGACCCACCCAAACTTGTAGTGATGGAGTTGAGCAATAGAGCGATCGCGCTGATTCGGTCGTTACGGTGACGATGCAGGGCAGATTAGAGTGGGCGATCACCCGTGCTAGTTGCACACTTTCCTGAGTACCGCCAATCAGCCAGATTTGCCCAAACATGAGGATCAGGAAAAGCGCACTTTATAAAGCTGAAATAGTTCTCCTGGCTGCTGTTTCACAATTTTTGCACCAGCCGACTGAATCATTTTCTGCCAAGCTGTCAGCGATTCCAGGAATACTTCAGCACCTAAATAAGTTTCTAAGATTGCCCAGTTCTCAGCGATCGCTGAATCAGGATCGATTGCGTCAAACACAAACAGTCCCTCTGGCTTGAGCACTCGCTTTGCTTCTGACAAGACGGTACTCCAATAATCCAGCGGATAGTAGCAGCTAAATCCAGTGGCGATCGCCAGATCGAACTGGTTTTCTTCGTAGCTCAATCGATGCGCCCCGCCAAGCTGCACACCCTTAAACAGTTTTGAATTCAGCTGAGGTCCGCGCGCGTTCAGCGTGTCTCGTGCCACCTCACTAATCTCCTGACCGTAAAAAAATGCTTCCCAATCACGCCAGGGATAGATCAGGAAACTCACTCCACAGCCAATATCCAGGCAGCGCTGCTGCTTACGAGGTTGGGCAATTTCCCAGAACGGTGAGGCAATCTTGGCAGCGAGAGAACCGGAAGCCCATTCTCGAAAAATTGGCATTGCCTCGACTTCGGGCGGCAAATCAAACGATTCCCGTCGATATTCCTGATTAAATCGACGTGCTACTACTGCAAGTTGGGTCTGCCAATCTGGGCTGCTGTTGGAGCGATCGCCCAAAAAATTGGCTAGATCTTGAGAATTGCGTTTCCGTTCCTGGGGCATTCCGTTCTGTTACCCCTTCAGCGCTCGGTTAAAGTTTTGACGATAGGACCTATTAGAAATCAACAAAACTGGCCACAGTGCCGCTAGATAAAGCTTTCCCTGGCTGAAGTTAGTGCGGTGAAATCCTGTCCAAAACTTCCATACACCGCCTAGATAAACAGCTAACAGCACAAAACCAAGTAATCCAGTCATCGCTTAAACTCCAGTTTGAAGTCAGACGCTTTAATCCAAGTGTAGAGTAGCGAACCGAATTCCTGCTACACCCCTTAATATGCTTAATACCCTGTTCCAATTTGCGGGATATCGTTACTATTCTCTTGAGCAATGAAAAATATTTGAGTTCAACGAAGCAACTGTGAAGATTCTCACAAATCACCTCTAGTGGGGATATTCAGAGTTTCTTGCCCATAGGAGACTGCATAAGCAGATAAGTTATACAAATATGCGGTTCAGTCTTAACCGCAAAATTACAGAGAGACGGTTGGCAACAACTAAGGAGGATTTATGCGAGCAGTGCTGATGGCCGGTGGATCGGGAACACGGCTCAGGCCGCTAACCTGCGACTTGCCAAAGCCGATGGTCCCTATCCTAAATCGTCCGATAGCCGAACACATCGTCAATTTGCTCAAGCGGCATCGAATTACAGAAGTGATCGCAACTCTGCACTACCTACCAGATGTGATGCGCGACTATTTTCAGGATGGCAGCGACTTTGGGGTGCAAATGACCTATGCCGTTGAGGAAGATCAACCCTTGGGCACTGCGGGCTGTGTCAAAAATGTTGCTGAATTGTTAGATGAAACGTTTCTCGTGATCAGTGGCGATAGCATTACAGATTTTGACTTGAGTGCGGCGATTCAGTTTCACAAGCAGCGCGGTTCAAAAGCCACACTAGTGCTGACTCATGTTCCTAACCCAATCGATTTTGGAGTGGTCATCATTGATGAAAATCAGCGAATTCGCCGGTTTCTAGAAAAGCCTTCTAGCAGCGAAATTTTTTCAGACACGGTGAATACAGGTACCTACATCCTGGAACCAGAGGTGCTGGACTACCTGCCTGTTAATCAGGAATCAGATTTTTCTAAGGAACTATTCCCGCTGCTGCTAGAGAAGGGGGAACCTATGTATGGTTATGTGGCGGAGGGTTACTGGTGTGATGTGGGTCATCTCGATGCTTATCGGGAGGCACAGTATGACGCACTATATCGCAAGGTAAAGCTGGATAGTAGCTATGAAGAGCGATCGCCCAATTTGTGGGTAGGACAAAACACTTACATTGACCCGACTGTTCAGATTGAGACTCCAGCACTCATTGGTAGCAATTGCCGGATTGGGGCACGGGTGCAAATCGATGCCGGAACGGTAATTGGCGATAATGTGACGATTGGTTCTGATGCAGATTTGAAGCGACCGATTGTGTGGAATGGAGCAATTGTGGGGGATGAAGTTCACCTGAGAGCCTGTGTTGCAGCGCGGGGTGTTCGCATCGATCGCCGTGCTCATGTATTAGAAGGGGCGATCGTCGGTTCACTTTCGACGGTGGGCGAGGAGGCGTTGATTAATCCAGCAGTACGTGTCTGGCCAAGCAAAAAAATTGAACCGGGCGCAACACTCAACATGAATTTAATCTGGGGACATGCCGCCCATCGCAACCTATTTGGACAACGCGGCGTTTCAGGACTGGCGAATGTAGATATCACGCCAGAGTTTGCAGTCAGGTTGGGTGCAGCCTATGGCTCAACGCTCAAACCGGGTTCTAATGTGACTGTCTCTCGTGACCAGCGCAGCATTTCGCGTATGGTGTCGCGATCGCTGATTGCTGGGCTCATGTCCGTGGGCATCAATGTGCAAAATTTAGAAGCAACCGCCATTCCGGTTGCCCGTGCGGTGTTGCCCACACTATCGGTTGCCGGGGGAATTCATGTGCGGGTTGGCTCCGATCGCTCTGACCATATCTTGATCGAGTTCTTTGACGCCAAGGGAATCAACCTTTCCAAAGGGCGAGAAAAGAAGATTGAAGGCGCTTACTTTAAGGAAGATTTTCGCCGAGCGCAGATTCAGGAAATTGGCAATGTCGTTTATCCGGGACAGGTAATCGACATCTATAGCACTAGCTTTGAGCGCCACCTCAACGCAGAAGCGATTCGCAACAGTAATTCTAAAGTGGTGATCGACTACGTGTATGCCGTGTCAGGTGCCGTTTTACCCATTCTCTTGGGTAAATTTGGCTGCGATGCCGTAGTGCTAAACGCGAGCCTTAGCCCTAACGTTCCTTCGGTAGCAGACCGGGAAGTGCTGTTAAGCCAACTGGGACATGTGGTAGAAGCACTAAAAGCCAACCTGGGCGTACAGGTGTCTGCAAATGGCGAACAGTTGATTTTGGTAGACGAGTCAGGCAGTGCCATTCGCGGCGAACTGCTGACCGCGCTGATGGTTCATATGATTTTGACAGAGCATCCACGAGGCACGGTGGTTGTACCAGTGAATGCCTCCAGCACAGTGGAGCAGATTGCCCGTCGTCATGATGGTAAGGTGATTCGCACTAAAGCAAACCCGACTGCGCTGATGGAAGCCTGCCACACTAACAGCAATGTGGTTTTGGGTGGCAGCGGGGAAATGGGCTTTATCTTCCCCCAATTGCATCCTGGCTTTGACGCAATGTTTTGCATCGCTAAACTGATCGAAATGTTGACGCTGCGAGAACAGGAGATGTTTGGCAACGCACCACGCACACTAGGTCAAATTCGAGCAGAACTGCCTCGCGTTTGCCACAAAACGATCACGGTGCGTTGCCCCTGGACGGCAAAAGGGGCATTGATGCGGCATCTAGTCGAAACCCATCCGGCTGAGGATCTCGACTTGACGGACGGGGTAAAGATTCTCAACCCGCAGCATGACAGTTGGGTTTTGGTGTTGCCAGATGCTGGAGAGCCGCTGGTGCATCTATTTGCAGATAGCAGCGATCGCGGCTGGGTCGATGAAACTTTGAGAGAATATCGCGCTCAAGTGCAAGAGTTTGTCGATCACGAGCAGGGCACTGAGGAACCTCGAATTGATCTCGACAAAATAGGCGTTTGAGCATTGAGGAAGTAGAGGCTGTCAACTTCTTCTGTCAGATCTTATACTAGTAGACGGTAGGTCAAGTGTACTATTTTGTGAAACTTCAGAAGGAGAGCGATCGCCTTCAACAATGTGGAGAATCGCGTCTCTACAGAACTAACGCGAAAAATCTACCCCAAAAAATGCAGAGTTGGGGCTTTTTAGATTAAAACTATTATTTGAGCTCAGGAGTGTTGAGATGAATAGCTGTATTTTGATGGCGGAGATTATTCAAGAACCTCAGCTTCGCTATACCTCTGATAATCAAACGCCGATCACTGAAATGATCGTTCAATTTCCAGGAATACGGGATGATGACCCACTAGCAACCATGAAGGTAGTGGGCTGGGGCAATTTAGCCCAAGAGATTCAGGAGCGCTTTCATGAGGGCGATCGCGTCATTATTGAGGGTCGCCTCAGCATGAATACCATTGATCGCCCTGAAGGGTTCAAGGAAAAGCGGGCTGAGCTGACCGCCCAAAAAATTCACAGCGTTAGCGGAGACGTAGTCGCCAGCGCAGTTTCTAATCCTGCAACTGCCGCTGCACCCGCACCTACATCTGCACCTGCATCCGCACCTCGTAGTCAGGCACCTGCTAAAACGGCGAGTCGCTCGGCAACCCGCTCTGCTGCTCCGGAAACTAGCAAGTCTGCTGCCTACTCTGCACCTGCTGAGACGGCAGACTACGACGACATTCCGTTCTAAATGCTGTGTTATTGGGAGCGATCGCACGAATGCTGATCTTTTAGCTTAATTTCAGCGTTCGTTCTCAAATAATCCTGCATTCAATTGCAGGCATATTTGAGCGTGTCCAAATTCAGAATTTGCTCCAGGCCCCAAAGGTGAATAGTTTGGTCACGCCCAGCAGAGGCAATTCACTTTGCTGTTGGGGCTAAATCCGTCGGGTCACGCCCCTTCAAGCAATCGCCAAAGCCAACTTAAAATAACGGGCGTACAGATCGCATCTCGGTAAAACCTTCTGATTTTGCACGCTCATCCAACGTAATTTCTTCTCCACTTAGATGATGCAACGCTAGCTGAATCAGGTAAGGATTGCTACCCATTAGCGACATCAATCGCTCAACCGAATCTGTTGCCATCTCCGTACCTGCCTTTTCTATATAGGCTCTCAGCAATCCTTACGCTTTGGAAATTGGGTTTTCATCGTGCTTCAATTCACCTCTCCTCGACAAAAACTTACTTGCTTTGAGAAGCTGTTCTTTTTATCACTCCTGTCCCAACTTTACAGCTAGCAATTCACCGTAAGATATCACTTAGGCAAGAATGATTACCATTTACTTTCATGGGCATACAGTATTCAGTCTTAATTTAGTTAAACTTTAATTCTTTTTATACAATACGTTAATAGCGCAGTTGCTAAACGGTCACAACAACCTGCTATGAACTTGTTGTAAATTTCCTACGAATGAATTATTCAACTTAATTCTCATGTTGAATTGGGATAGCCATAGCAGTAACTTGCTAAAAATAGGAGTTCCGGCGCTTAAATTGCGTGGTTAATTTGCAATTTTCACTTAGTAAGAGATTTAGCGTCAGCTATCCCAACTAAGTGAAGAATTACTTAGTGATTAAAGAGAAATCTCTCGTAAGCAGCTAGTCCGAAGAGCCTGATAGACGAACAGTCTACTAATACTTTGCGAGAGCGAGCAAGTCAGGATCACCTGAAGTTGGCAAGTCACTCACGCTAGTCAAGCTGCCGAGCTATTGACCTGCAAGGAGAAAATAGATTTACGAAACTGAATTTTCACCAAGTGGCAGTAAAAAGTTGCGCTCACAGAATCTAAACTTCTCATTAATAAATATTAATTTACGATCTGCCTTTGGGTAGATGACGACACTTCAATTTTAGCAGCCCCAGAATTGTTAAGTTGAGAAATGTATCGATCGTTCTAGGAGTTTGCTCAAATTCCTAGAAAGTGTTGAGCATCGCAGATTCTAGGAATCCTCATGCTATAACAACTACAGCATCCTCCAGTGGTCTACGTTGCGCTTTAATTTGGTGCATTACCTTTAGGTGTTTTATTAGACTGCATTAGTAGACCAATCAACTTAATTTGTGTCTTTCAATTAATAGACTTTCGGCAAACATTAACAACAAGTTCCATTAAATTAACGTTCTTGTGTTAACCAGTTTGTTTAGCGGAATCCTTGGGAAACTTAATTAGGTAATAGTTGCTTAATGTTAAAGACTGACTAGATTAATTTGTAGCTATCCAACAACCCAAGAATGTTCACGGAAAACTTTATTCCTCACGGACACTGCTATCTGTGGAAGCCCGATTTAGTAGGCTTGCACATTGTGTCAGATGCGTTAATCGCGATCGCCTACTATTCGATTCCCCTGACTCTGATCTACCTTGTCCAAAAGCGGCGAGACATTCCCTTTAACTGGATCTTTTTGCTGTTTGGGGCATTCATTGTTTCCTGCGGCACCACTCATTTATTAGAAATCTGGACACTTTGGCATCCTGTCTACTGGATTTCTGGAATGACCAAATTGGGAACTGCTGCTATTTCTCTCTACACAGCGATCGCACTGGTAAAGTTGCTTCCTGTGGCGATGGCAATTCCCAGTGCGGCTCAGCTAGAAGCTGTCAACGACGAGATTAGGGAACGCCAGCGAATTGAGGCAGAACTCAAGCAAAAAAATTTAGCACTGGAGCAAGCAAAGCTAGAGGCAGATTTAGCCAATCGGGCAAAGAGCGAATTTTTAGCAAACATGACCCACGAGCTACGCACTCCTTTGAACGCAATCTTGGGCTTTACAGAACTGTTGACCTGTGACTCAAACCTCACCACTGACCAGCACGAACAACTCCGCATCATTGACCGCAGCGGCGAACATCTGCTGTCGCTGATCAACGATGTGCTGGAGATGTCGAAGATTGAAGCAGGCATGACAACGCTCAATCCCAACAGCTTTGATCTATGCGGACTGATTGCCAGACTGAAAGAGATGCTGCAACTCAAGGCTGAGTCTAAAGGCTTGCAGTTTATTACGGCGATCGCCCCGGATGTGCCGCAATACATTCAAGCAGATGAAAATAAGTTACGTCAGGTATTGCTCAATCTGCTGAGTAATGCCATCAAATTTACCGTGACCGGCAGCGTTGAACTGCATGTAGCAGCTAAAACAGCCCTAAACGATGGTGATTCTTCACCAGATCAAATTCTCTACTTTGAGGTGACAGACACCGGTCCTGGCATCGCTCCCCACGAGATTGAAGCCTTGTTCAACCCCTTTGTACAAACTGAGACAGGACGCAAATCTCAAGAGGGAACAGGATTGGGATTAGCGATTAGCCATCGATTTGTGGACATGATGGGCGGTAAGCTAATGGTTGACAGCAAGCTAGGAGAGGGAACGGCGATCGCCTTTGACCTACCCGTTGAACTAACCCCAGCCCCACTCAGCTATGCCAACCTCTCAGGAGAACGGGTAATTGGGATGGCTCCCGAACAGCCCACCTACCGCATTCTGGTAATCGAAGACCGTTGGGAAAATCGTAGCTTGCTGGTGAGAATGCTCAGCAACATCGGCTTTGAGGTGCTTGAGGCAAACGATGGGCAGGAAGGAGTCACCCTCTGGCAAAATTGGGAACCCCACCTGGTTTTGATGGACATGCGAATGCCTATCATGGACGGCTATGAAGCAACTCGACGCATTAAAGCCAATCCTAAAGGGCAGTCAACAGTCGTCATTGCAATCACTGCCAGTGCCTTTGACGAAGAACGCGCCAAGATTATGGCAACAGGCTGTGACGACTTTGTTCGCAAACCCATTCGAGAAGCTTTGCTCCTAAGTAAAATTGCTCAACATCTGGGAGTGCGCTATCTCTATGAAAGTTCCTCTCAAACGCCCTTGCTTCAAACTACAGAAGCCGAGCATTTGACAGAAATCAAAATGCCCAAACACGAAGCACTGCTGGCGATGCCGTCGCTCTGGCTAGAGCAGCTGAATGAGGCAGCTTTGAGGGGCGATCGCCAACAAATTTACACCTTATTGGACTACATTCCTGATCCAGATTCATCTTTAAAGTCAGCCTTAACTACTTTGGTTAAAAACTTTCGCCTGGATTTAATTGCGAATTTGACCCAGGAGAGTGCAAGCGAATCGCAATTCTCAAATCATCTGTAGCAATCCCAGACGGCTTGTAGAAACCCAATGAATCGTGTCACTGCGGAACTCTCACAATCAATTTGGGATTGCTAGATAACGTAAATCTTCTGGTCGTTAGCACCCTCCAGAGAACTTCGTTCAGGGATGCAAGATGAATAGCTTTAGTCAGATTCGTGCAGGGTTAATCGGCTCTGTGCTAGTGACGCTTATTTCCTCGATTACCATTAGTCGCGCCGCGTCTGCTGAAGATTTAACTGTAGTCAGCTTTAATGTAGAGTCGGGAGGTTCTGACCCAATCGTGATGGCGACTCAGCAGATGGCACCCCTGGACGGCGTAGATGTGTGGGGTCTGTCTGAGGTACAAAATGAAGCTTGGGTCAATGCTTTAGAAACCGGAGCAGAAGCAGGAGAACAAGCTGACTTCGACTCAATCTTGGGTACAACGGGAGGTGGCGATCGCCTCGCCATTCTTTATAACAGCACTCTCCTAGAAGCAGTTCGCCACGAAGAATTAGACGAACTGAATCTTGGTGGCAATGTTCGAGCCGCGCTAGTTGCCCAGTTTCGCCTGCGGCAAACAGGCGAGGAATTTCTGTTTGTGGTGAATCATCTCTATCGCAGTGAAACTGAGCTGCGCCATGAACAGTCCCGGCTACTCAACGCCTGGGTACAAGAACAATCTCTTCCAGTCATTGCTGTTGGAGATTACAACTTTGACTTCAATGTGACAGACGGCGACCAGGGCGATCGCGATGCAGGATTTGATCTACTTACCCAAAACGAAGCTTTCGTGTGGATTCGCCCTAAAGAGTTGGTTGCAACTTTTTGCAGTACTAAATACAACAGCATCCTGGATTTTGTTTTCGTCGCCAATGCTGCTAAAACCTGGACGGTAGAGTCCTCTGAGGTGCTGTTTGCTGATCCCACCTCAAACTATTGTCCTGATGACGAAATAACTAGCGATCACCGTCCTATTGAAGCAACGTTTCAACTACCATCCGATCAGGCAGATGGAGAAGCGAGTCTATCCCAGCCAGGAGGGTGGTTTCGACAGGTGCTTCAGGCGATCGCTAGTCTAGTTAGAAGCTTGCAATCTTAAGCTAGCATGGCTGAATGCGGACAGGATTTATGAAAGTTTGATTAATCTACTGGAATCAAGTCAAACTCACGAATTTTGGGCTTGATTGAATCACCTGTATCTAGCTCCACGGTGTAGGAAGCGCCCCACAGGGTCGTCACATCCGGGCTACGTACAACCACTCCCGTTCTGCCATTGAGGTGGTGAGGCTTAAGCAACCTGTTAATCTGAATTTTGACGCGATCGCCTGGCTTAAATCTTGGAGTATTCATATTCAACTCTTACTAAAAATCAAACAAGCTGTGAATCTTTATTAACGACTCAAGCTTCGCAAACATAGCAATCCATAGCCTCTGCCGCACGTCAACTTTCTTCTGCATCTTTAGAGGGTGATTCTCTGTGACCCAACCGACTCGTTCTCAATGGGATAATCTGCTTTGCAACCTAGGAGACTGGCGAGGCTCATTTACCCGACTCTCTCCTCAAGGAATCGTCAAAGAAGATATCCCGACCCAAGTAACACTGGAAGGCTTGAACCAAAATCAAACCATTCGCCAGGTCATCCGGCATTTCTCGGAGGCGGGTGAGGTGTCGCAGGAGAAGGTGTTGGAGTACAGTTCTCTTAACCGCAGCACACTATTCTTTGAAGACGGTGCTTTTTCGCAGGGGTCAATACAGTTTGGACCATTTTCAGAATTTGGAGCAGAGCTAGGCTTCATTCGGGGCGATCGCCGTTTGCGTCTCGTGCAGCTTTTTGACACCCACAGCAGTCTCTCTAGCCTGACGCTAATTCGCGAACATCGGGCTAGCACTGAAGCAGCAGAACGTCCTACTCTGACTGTCGAGCAGTTGATCGGTGAATGGCACGGGGAAGCGACAACACTTTATTCAGATTGGCGATCGCCCGACTGTTACGCCAGCCAGTTGATTGTGCAGAGAGAGGGCGATCGCTTACACCAAAAACTGATTGCCCCTAATTTAGAACTGAATTCAAGCGCACAAATTCAGCCAAACCTGCTGCTGTTTGACCAGGGAAGTTATCCTATACAGGTACTTTTGTTGCCTGACGGAGCTTCTTCTAATACACCGCTGGCAATTCCCAAAGGTAAACCCTTTTTCCTCGAAGCGGGATGGCTGGTTCAGCCTGGTTTACGTCAACGCCTCATTCGCAGCTATGACGCTCAAGGTGGCTGGGTTAGCTTGACTCTAGTCACAGAACACAAAACCTAAACCCTATTGCGTCGCTCCAGAGCAGCTTTGACGTTGGGTTTACTTAGAAAAATAATAGTCAGAATAGGGTAAATTAAACCTACTAAGCCACCAACCACACCGCCAACAATACCCCCTATGGCAGCCGGATCACTGGATGCAAGACCGCCAGAAAAGATTCCGACGATAAAAATCATGTTCAAAATGCCGATGGCGATCGCAATGTAGGCGTAAATAATTGAGCCTGACCTTGCCCAGGGCTTTTTCATCAGCAGTCCAATTCCCAGAATCAGCAACGCCAGAGCCATTAACGGAGCAAACCACGCGGAAGCCCTGAACCATCCGATAGTCGCCGAATTTGCTCCAAAGTTCTCAAAAAATTCAATTGATTGATCTAGACTAAGCAGTCCGAGCGGACTAGTAACCAGTCCAAAGCTACCAAATACGATATTTAAAATACCAAAGACTTTTACTGAACTTGGAACAGTTTGACCTTCCATCGCTTCATCCCCTTTTGATGATCGACTTCAACATCAAACTGTAAAGCATTTAGCAATTTGAGCAAACATGATCCTAACTTCAGCAAAATAGCTGAGAAGAATAGGAGATGTCTGGTCCATTCTAGAAGTACGGTATCGTCTGGAACTCAAGCTGAATGCGTCAGTCCTCTACCAAATCCCTACAGCAAAATCCTTTTCTCACCTATCGTGATCCTAAGACGGGACGCTGGCTGGTCGTCAAACCGCAGCAGCAGGTTAGCTTCTCTGACTACACAATATCAATCAAGTTTGATGCAGCCGTTGGAAAGGCAAAAGTTGTTCTTTTGAGATCTTCTGCAGACAACTTGTATCGGATTGCCAGCGCAAAAATGTTGACTAGCTCTTCAGCATAAGATCCTAGCAGGTGCGCTCCGAGAATGCGATCGCTCCCTTCTTCGACTAATACCTTAAACCCTGAGTAGGGTTCATTAATACGGCGTGAAAAGTACCAGTCTGAAGTATCCGGCTCATAGAGGGTCTTGAACTTCAAGCCTTGCTCTCTCGCCGCTTTTTCTTGTAAACCCACCGACGCCAGTGTGGGGATGCTAAACACCATACTAGGAATTTCTGTGAAGTCAGGTTTGTAATGATTTCCCTGGAGCAAGTTATCAGCTACCACATGGCCTTCGATGCTAGACACAGGCGTCAAAGGCGGCGCACCACTCGCTGAAATATCACCGGCTGCGTAAACCTGAGGATTTGAGATGCTTTGAAGGTAGTCGTTTACCGAAATGCCTTTTTTCTCATACTTAATCCCTGCCTTTTCTAAATCTAGGTCTTGAGTGGTGGGAACGCGTCCTGCTCCATGAACCACCATCTCCGTATCAAAAGTTTCTTCACCTTGCTCTGTCTCGACCTGCACCACTAGGCGGTCTGCCTGCTTCTGGATGCCTTTGACTTGTGTATTGACTTGCAGATTTATACCTAGATTCTGAGTTGCTTCAACAAGCCGCTCAACCAAATCTGGATCGAAGGGTTCCAGTGGTCTTGAGCCTTGATGCAAAATTCGCACCTGAGCGCCAGCCCGTGCTGCAACGTGGGCAAATTCCATTGAAATGTAGCCGCCTCCAATCATGGCAACTTGGCGGGGCAATGTTTCCAACTCTAGAAACTGGTCACTGTAGGTTAAATATTCTTCGCCTGAAATACCCAGAGGGGCAGGTTCTGCACCAGCGGCGATCGCCACATAGCGTCCGCTCAAGCGTTCGTCCCCAACCTGAACAGTTGTTTCATCTACAAACTTGGCAAGACCGTGAAAGGTCTTGATCCCAGCATCGGTGTAGGTTTTCTCACGTTTTTGGGGAACGGGTTCAGTAAAAGTGCGTTTGAACTGCATAAGGTCCTGCCAATTAATCTGCAGGTCTGCTGAGGTTATGCCCTTGCCTTGCATCCGCTTTGCCCAATCGATCACCTCTGCGGCACCACCTAACACTTTTTTGGCATCGCAACCTCTCAAGGCGCAAGTTCCACCAAAGGGACGAGAGTCGATGATGGCAACGCTCCAACCTGCTGATCGGCACTTTTTGGCAATAATGGAACCCGCTGTTCCGGTGCCTATGACGATCAAGTCAAATTTTTGGGTCATCTAAAATGCCTTTTCTGTCGATTCGATTTACTACTACAGCGGCTAACGTTTTATCTGCCGCAGGCTGTAACTCTTTCAAAATAGGCATGAATAGCGAGGCGATCGCTCTGTCAAGAGTAGTACATTCAGCAAATCACCTTCAGCCTGTTAGTGCCAAAGTCTGATGCTTCTATCCTTGCTGCTACTAATCAAGGTTTTCCCATCGGGGCTAAAGTCCAACGAGATCACCCAATCTGAGTGTCCAGCTAGCGTATTCACGAGTTCCCCAGTTTGCAAGTCCCATACGCGAACTGTTTTGTCGAGACTGCCACTGGCGGCCGTTTTTCCAGAAGGGCTAACGGCAACGGCAACAACTTGTTCTGAATGACCGGATAGCGTCTTGGTGAGTTCTCCGGTTTGATAGTCCCAGATTTTGACGGTTTGATCCCAGCTACCGCTGATCAAGGTTTTACCATCAGGGCTGAGGTCGATCGACCTGACAGCGTTGGCGTGTCCCTTGAGGGTGCGTAGTTCTTTCCCGGTTTGCAAGTCCCAAACCTTGATACTTTTATCGCTGCTGCTGCTGGCAAAAGTGCGGTTGTCGGGGGCGATCGCCACTGACCAAACCGACTCTGAATGGCCAGTGACCGTATGTTGCAGTTCGCAATCTTGCAAGTCCCAAATTTTGACTGTGCCATCGTAGTCACCGGTAACAAACCTACTGCCATCGGGACTAATCGCAATCGTCCACACTGGACTCAGGTGACCTAAAAGCGTTCCACGCAGCTCACCAGTTTGTAAATTCCAAATTTTGATGGTTCCGTCCCCACCACTGCTAATCAGCGTTTGATTATCGGGGCTAATAGCAACTGCTCGAATCGCATCTGAGTGTCCTGAAAAAGAGCGGAGAACTTCACCGCTATAAAGATCCAAAAGCTTAATATTGCTGTCATAACTGCCACTTACCAAGGTTTGACCATTAGGACTAACAGCAACTGCCCAGATAGTATCTGAAGTTTGACTCAGGAAGTTTGTCAAGGAGAAATCTGGCTCTGGAAATGCTTCCTGTGACTCAATTGGAGCAGGGGACACCGAAAGCGGTAGCCCGTAATAATAAGCTCCAAGTGCCAAACCCAGTAGAACCCCAGCGCCAAACATCAGCAGTGGGGAGCGATGCCGTCTAGGGCTTCGAGGCGAAATTTCTGCTTCTTCAATCGGCTTTGCCCAAGGAAGTAACGGTAGCTGAGCAATATCAGTTACCGTTACTTCCTTAGCAAGAATGAGCTGTAAATCGCCTGCTGTTGAAACGGTTGAACTCTGTAACGCTGGCTGGAGGTGATGCTGAACCTCTTGCTCTGAGGGAGGCAACTCAACAGCTGGTAATACTGCTGAGGAAACGGTGTTTTGCAGTCCTGGCAACGCTATCACGATGCTCAGATTCTCCGCGCCCTCAAGGTCGGGAATAGAAATGTTGGGCAAGGAGTGTAACAACTCAGCTAGCTCTGCTGAACTGAATTCTCCCTGTTCGGGACGGCGTTCCTGTTGGTGGTTTTGCAAGTAAACATACTCTGCCTCTACTTTATGAAGCTGAGTAGCAGCATTAATTTTCAAATTCTTCAGGCAAGCCCCAGTCCACCGAGTAGCAGTAAAGTCAGCTCCTTCTGCCTGGGCCTTGGTCAAATCGGCATGAGTAAAGTCAGCTTCGCTAAATTTAGCATCACTTAAATCTGCGCTCGCGAGATTTGCACCTTGCAGATTTGCTCCGTTAGCATACGCAGCACTCAGGTTTGCTCCAGATAAGTTTGCACCTTTCAGATTTGCCCCAATTAAGCAGGCGCGACTGAGGTTAGCATCACTCAGGTCAGCTTTACTTAAATCTGCCTCAAAAAAGTATGCTCTGTTGAAATCTGGTTTAACCGCAGGGTTTTCCTTTCTCCAGCGGTTCCAAACTTCTATTCCTTGCTCAATCAACTTGAGGTAGTCGTTATCCGCCACAGTACGCACCTCCTTAGAAAGCGAAAGCAAAGGCATTGCACAGAAGCATTACGCAACTGGCAGCCCTAAGGATTCACAATTTGGACAATTAGTAGATGCTGGATGATAGACGTAACCGCTCTGATGGTTGTTCAGTCTGCTTGTTATTCTCTGCTAAATGGCAAGCTAATGCCAACCCTTACATCAAGTAAAGCAAACATTACAGGAAGTGTTTAACCTTGAGTCAAACCCCAAGGTTGAGGGACGAAAGCAAATAACGAGTTTTTACATCAAGGATTGGAGTAGGGCTAGGACCTGATATGACAAACAGCGATATTTTGAGAAACTCTGCTGTCTACTACCTTTTTCAAAACTATTTCTTCAACGGACAGCCTTAGAGAAGATTGATATTAAATACTTTATGTAAAGGAAAAAGCCTAATCTCTGAGCCGGTAACGCTTTGGGCATTACACATTAGAAATTAGGCTTTTAAGGTGAGGTGTGAAAAGTGTGGTCTAAGACGACTTAGCAACCTTTTGTACTAATCAGCAAAGCTAAATTTTTTCTGTCTAAGCTCTGTCGATTACGTCTTTTGCTGCATCTTTAACATCCTCTACAGCATGCATTGCTGCTGCTTGGCTTTGCTTATCTTGACCCTCAACTTTATCTCTGGGATTACCGGTTACATCGCCGGTTGCTTCCTGAATTTTACCTTCGACATTTTTTGCAATCGCTTTTGCTCTATCTTCAATACTCATGTTTGTACTCCTTTATAAATGATGTAAAGTTAACCTTTCGATTTGAAGAATAACACTTTGAATAATAGAGACACATCGTTCCCCAGGCAGACTGACTACATCTCCCTAGAGATGTATTTCTAAAAACTCTAATGTCTGCCTGTCAAATGATATCAATTGATACTAATTCTCTTCGCTCTTCAAAACATGTAGTTTCACGTAGAAACGCTATGAACAAAAATGGGGGCATAAGCCCCCGTAACAATCTACTTATTCGTAATACAAATTTGCTGCCTATTAGAGAGACGAACTTAAACTTATTTAGAATGCTCCTACCCTCGCGAAAACCACGTAGAGAGTTCTAAAGATCACGAACAGGTCGTAAAGGGGAGTCCAACGGCTCTGGTAGCGCAGATCCAAATCTACAATCTGCTCAAAATCTTCGATGGCAGAACGACCATTGACTTGCCATTCGCCGGTAATTCCAGGCTTGACATTCAGGCGTTGCCAATGGCGATCGCTATATTGAGATACTTCATCAATGGTGGGAGGACGAGTTCCAACCAAACTCATGTCACCCATCAGCACATTCCAGAACTGGGGCAGTTCGTCCAGGCTGGTTTTACGTAGAAACTTACCTACTCTGGTAATGCGAGGGTCTTGACGATTTTTGAAGATTAGCCCTTTTGCCTCATTCTTAATCTGCGCCTTTAGCTCGTCTGCATTCGTGACCATTGAGCGAAACTTCACTAAGTGAAATACCTGCCCTTGTAGACCGCAACGCTTCTGGACAAAAAAGATGGGGCCAGGATTGTCGAGTTTGATGGCGATCGCGATGGGTACAAAGACGATGGCTAGAACCAATAACCCAATAAGACTTCCACCAATGTCGAGTATCCGCTTGAAGTTAGAGGTTACAGAAGGGTGAAGAGAACTGAGCTTTAACGCTTGGGATTGAGAGGAATCGGCGATCGTAGGTGAAAGTGTAGATTGCATAGTTTATTTCCTTGCTATCGCTGTCGTATTGAGATAAAGCGTGTATTCACTCAGGTTTAATTACCTAAACATATATTCACTTCTTGAAGACAAAACAGTTTCCAAGACGACTTATCCAAAACTTTATTGCGGGATCAGTATTTTCCAGCTTGTTTAAATTATTTATAAAGTGGAAGAAAAACTGTTGTTTCACTTCCTTTAGGTAGATGCTGCTGAGAATGAAGTAGGCAGATGAAACAGCTTTCCTTTTGCACAAAAGAGCGTTAATCAGGAATACAAACTCCATCAAGCCGTCTTCTATCTATAGACATAGATTAGAAGAACTCGGGTCTTCCAATTCTCAGCGTGAAGACGATTAAGGTGCTATTTGAGCTGTTTGTAGAAGCCTAGCAAATTGCTGTAAGTCTCTCTCACCAGGCATTTGGGCATCTCAGACCTTCTACGGGCAGTCCTAGAAGCAATGCTGTTTCAGTTCAGAGTGGAAAATTATATCGGGCGATCGTCTACAATCTATCCAAAGGTGGAAGCGAGAAAAAAAATTAGCTTCTCGAGTTAGCTTCATCGTGTTAACCTCCTGCTTTTGTAATCTTTGAAACAAGGAAAACAATCCAAATTACAAGGATTTACGGAAGTATTATTAGAAGAATCGGGAATTATTTTCAAGCCAACTAGAATTGATCACATCCCACTCTCCGTATACGTAGTATTAATCTGTAAAGGTAATATGAGTGTTCGGTGAAGTTGCGCAGAATCGTTGATCTAGTAATAAAAACTGTGCGATATTTCTTCGCATGTCCTCTTAATACCTTGCGTAGATACACTTAATTAGTAATTACTCCACAACTGGTTTCAAAACAAATTCTTGATTTGAGCAGTTCTAACCTGGAGCAAGCAAAGTTACTAGAGTGTTCTCTACATATGTGCAAAGGCAAATTAAGAGCACATCACGCTGAACTCAAGAGTTTTTAGGACTCATGATCTTGTCCCCCGATAACTTCTAACTAAAAGTTTCCAGAATCTTCTTCACCAAACTCTAAGCGGTCAAGAGGCGAGGACAGGGCGACATTACCATCTCATGACTCCTCCCAATAGCATAGGCTTTTCTCAAACTGCTGCCTTGAAGAAATTTGATTCAGATGAATCGCTCTTTTAGGCTATGTTCAGGAGTTTCCAGAGTCTTCATTCTGCGATAGTGATGATTGCTTGAGAGAACTGTAAGTTCTCATAGGCTATCTCGTGCTGCAAGTTAAAGCTTTGCCTCAGCTATCGTGAAAGATCAAATTAGTCAGCAGTTGAAGTTATTCAAGTAGAAAAGAACATGGGTCGTGAGGTCAAAAGGGGTAAATTCCAGATGACGGAAGAGGTCAAAATTCTAAACCTGTCTATTAGCAATTTATCTAGGACAGAATTGCTAAATCAATTAAAACTGGGTGTTGTTTTTACGCCTAATGTAGATCACTTAATCAAGCTGCAAAGCGATTCGGATTTCCTTAAGGTTTATGCTGCTGCGGATTATAAAATTTGCGATAGCAAAATTCTGTTATTTGCATCCAAGTTCTTGGGGAGTCCTATCAAAGAAAAGATTTCCGGCTCTGATTTTTTTCCTGCATTTTACGAGTACCACAAAAAAAATCAAGAAATCAAAATTTTTCTGCTAGGTGCTGCTGCTGGTGTAGCTAGCAAAGCCCAAAATAGAATCAATAAAAGAATTGGTAGACAGATTATTGTAGGTTCCTATTCTCCTTCTTTTGGTTTTGAGAAGAATGAGGAAGAGTGCCAAGAAATTATAGATATCATCAACCGTTCAGGAGCAACGGTCTTGGCAGTTGGAGTAGGTGCACCCAAACAAGAAAAATGGATTTGCAAATATAAAGATCAGCTGCCTAAGGTCAAGATTTTTCTGGCGATTGGGGCAACGATCGACTTTGAAGCAGGGTATAAGCGTAGAGCGCCCAAATGGATGAGTGAAGTTGGGTTTGAATGGCTTTACCGACTTATCTCAGAGCCGAGAAGACTCTGGAAACGGTATCTGGTGGATGATGTTTATTTCTTTTGGCTAATTTTGCAGCAAAGATTCAACCTTTACAAAATTCCAATCGCTTTGGGGTTGGAATCAGAGCAGTACAAATCTCCAAAGCAAACTAGTAACCTTTCAGCCAAGGTTTAGATTTTTGGGGAATATCGAATAACTTGGCTTGGCTTTTCACAATAGCTAGAGTTAATTTTTTGGTCTGGTTTTATCTGATTTTATTACCGCTGTGAGGACACCTATGAATCATCCTGTTATCGCCATTGGACTTGATGCTGCAGACCCATTGTTAATCGAAACTTGGATGTCGCAAGGGCATCTGAAGAACTTAAAGCAATTGTGCGATCGCGGACTCTACACTCGCCTCAAAACTTTCAATTACTATCGTGCTGAAACGCCTTGGACAACTTTCCTAACAGGCTGTTCCCCCCAGAACACAGGCTATTGGGCACCTGTAAAATTCCACGAAGGCACCTACGAAGTGGAAGAAATCGAAGCTTACGATTTCTCTGAACATCCTCCTTTTTATGCCCTAGGAGATGACTATCAGGTTGCAGTATTTGATATGCCGCAGTCCACTCTTTCAGAGCAGGTTAACGGGTTACAGGTCTTAGCTTGGGGTGCCCATTCACCACTTACACCTAGCCACTCAAAACCCGCAGGTTTATTAGAAGCACTGATACAGAAACACGGCGAACATCCCAGATTGCGGAAGGACCACGCGAGCTGCATGAATGTAGCAGCATTGAAGCGATTACAGTCGGACATTCAGGTGGGAATTGCTCGTCGTTCAGCCATTTGTCAGGACTTGTTGCAGCGCCAACCCTGGGATCTGTTTCTTACGATTTTTGGTGAAACTCACTCTGCGGGACACTATCTCTGGCATCTAAGCCAACCTAGTCACCCTCTGTATGAAACTTACAAAGATCAAGTTTCTGGCGATCCGCTGCTAGAGGTATTTGAGTCGGTAGACCGGGCGATCGGAGAGATTTTAGACAAAGCGCCCAAAGATGCTCAAGTAGTCGTCTTTGCAGCACATGGCATGGGCAACAACGTGATGGATCTGCCCAGCATGGTGTTTTTGCCGGAACTGCTTTATCGGTTTAACTTTGGCAAACCGGCTCTGGCTCCTGGGCAGCTAGGTGCTCCGCCATCAGAACCGATTACTAAAGGGCGAGTTGAGCGTGGCTGGATTGGTGCAGTCTGGGGCTTAAAGCACGATGCAAATCGGCTTAGAAGCTGGTTGCGGCAAAAGCTGCCTAATAAGCTGTTCAAACATGTGGAGCCGCTATTTGGCAAAGATTCACAGCCTGATCTGGTTTCCCCCTTCAAATTAATTGAGCAGGGCGACGCACTGTTCTTTCAACCTGCGGTTTGGTATAAGCCATTTTGGTCGCAGATGCGGGCGTTTGCGCTGCCTAGCTACTCTGAAGGCTACATTCGCATTAACCTCAAAGGTCGTGAGCCAGAAGGCATTGTTGAACCATCCGAGTATGAAGCGCTATGTGATGAACTGAGCCAACTGCTTTACAACCTGAAAGACGCGCGGACAGGGCAGCCCATGGTGAAGCAGATTGTCCGCACGCGCCAGCAGCCAGACCAGCGTGACCCCAAGCTGCCTGATGCCGACCTGGTAATCATCTGGCAGGAAGAGCATGTCACTGATGTTGTAGATAGTCCTGAATTGGGACGAATTGGGCCCGTTCCCTACAGCCGCACCGGGAGCCATCGCAGCGATGGATTCTTGATGGCGCAGGGCCCAGGAATTGAGCCAGGTTCTAGTGCGCCAGAAGGACATGCGCTAGATCTCGCTCCAACCGTTTTAAGCCTGATGGGTGCATCGATCCCTCCTCACTTTGAGGGAAGACCGTTGATTGAGACGTTGATTTTAGCGAAGTAACGCTACGTTCATTCATTCATCACTAGGTAAGAACAAAGCTATGAAGCATCCGGTTGTTGCAATTGGTCTAGACTCGGCGGATCCGGTTTTGTTGGAGAAATGGATGTCTCAGGGGTACTTGAAAAACCTGCGACAGTTTCAGCAGCAGGGGGCATATGGGCGGCTGGTCAACATGGAGTATTACAAGGGCGAATCTGCCTGGACAAACTTCTTGACGGGTTGTTTGCCGCACAAGACGGGCTACTGGTCTAAATACAAGTTCAATCCTCAAACTTATGAGGCTAGCAAGATCGGTGATTACGGTGCTTACGACTATGCGGAATATCCTCCCTTTTACGCCGTTGGGTCTGATCATCGGGTGGCAATGTTTGACATGCCTCAAACGGCTTTGTCAGATCAGGTGAATGGGTTGCAGGTGTTGGCCTGGGGTGCGCATGCACCCATGGTGGCTCCTGCGTCTCAACCTGAAGGATTGAGAGAAGAGCTGATCAGAAAGTATGGGGACTATCCGATTGATGTTTTGCACCACCAGGATCGCTCGGACTGGTACAACTCAGACTCGGTAGAGCATTTGCGGCGATCGCTCACAGATGGCATTCTGCGTCGAACTGCAATCACTCGGGACTTGCTGGGGCGTGAAACGTGGGATCTGTTTTTAACGGATATTGGGGAACCTCATACGGCGCAGCATTATCTGTGGCATTTGAGCCAGCCTGATCATCCGCTTTATCAGCCAAGTGCAACTGATCCGCTACTGGATGTTTTTGAAACGATTGACCAATCTCTAGGAGCAATTTTGGCTGAAGTTCCTAAGGATGCCTATGTGCTGATTTTCTCAGTGCATGGAATGGGGACGAATTCTGCTGACTTGCTCAGTATGGTGATGCTGCCTGAGTTTCTCTATCGGTTTAGCTTTCCGGGTAAGTCGATGTTGAAGTCGCAGGCAATGGGTGCGCCTTTGTCGGAGGCGATCGCCCCCAAAAAATCTGAACACTGGTACAAGCAAATTCACCAGCTCAAGGACGACCCTGACCCCATCGCCCGACTGTTTAGAGCCTTAGAACCAATCTTGCCAACGCGGTTGCTGATGAAGGCATACAAGCAGTTAGCCAAACTGCGCGGTTCAGCTCAGACAAACCTGTACGACTGGCATCCAGCACATTGGTACAAGCCGTTTTGGCCGCAGATGAAAGCCTTCTATCTACCTGGTTTCTCAGATGGCTACATTCGGATCAATCTGGCAGGACGGGAAGCACACGGTGTAGTGCCTTTGGCTGAGTATGATGCAGTGTGCGATCAGCTAATTGAGCAACTGAAGGAACTTACCGATGCAAGAACAGGTAAGCCCGTCGTCAAAGGTATCGTGCGGACCCGACAAAATCCGCTTGACCCCGATCCTAAGCTGCCCGACGCAGACCTGGCTGTGATGTGGGAAGACTCTGCGGTCGATACGGTTGATAGCCCCACCTACGGTCGTTTTGGACCCGTCTTCTACAACCGCAGCGGCGCACATCGAGCGAGAGGGTTTGTCATGGCGCAGGGTCCAGACATTCCGGCTGGAACCAGCTTGACAGAAGGACATGCGGTTGATTTGGCTCCAACGATTCTGCAAATGATGGAAGCACCGCTTCCTCAACATCTGGACGGAAAGCCACTGGAATATGCAGACGGCAAACCGCTAGTAGGTTTACCTCTAGTCAAGTAGTCCTGCTTCCTTAAATCCGTCTTCTTGGGGAGAGGGACTTAGATTCAGCTTCCTCTCCCCTCCTCGATAACTGATTTGGTGCGTTCTGATGAAAACGATTCAAGCCGTTGCTCGATATTTTCCAGAGAAGTGTGGTGGCATTCACATTCACCTGAGCGAACTGCTACCTGTGCTGAAGTCCCTCGGTGTGGAGAGCAAAGTTGCGGCATCGCAGGATTTACCAACCGAAGATCACTACACTTACCGGGACACGGAAGTTTATCGCTATCCAGTGTCTCCGCAGCCCAAGTCTGAGCCCAATCATGGGGCGATCGCCCATGGTGGGTTCGACTACTTTGCTCAATGGCTCAAAGCGCAACAAGCGGACGTGTATCACCAGCACCAGTGGACACCCAAATGTGGCTTACCCCATCTGCGCCTGGCGAAGGAACTGGGAATGGCGACGGTGGTGTCGGTGCGGCTGCCCCAACCAATTTGTCAGCGCCAAACCATGATGCTGCATGGGGAAACAGCCTGTGACGGCAAAATTGACGTGGTGCGCTGTAGCCGCTGCTGTGGTGTTTCGTCTGATTTGCCACCCGCAATTGTTAAGGGGTTGAGCCATACGCCAATGCCGATTAGCGTGGCAGCAGCAGGAATCTTGCGGCGGCTCAACTCAGGAAGTTTTCGCCCGGTAGCAGAAGCGACGCTGCGACCGCTCGCCATTCCTGCGTTTGTGGCAGCGCGTCAGTACGGGCTACAGGAAATGGCGCAATTTGCCGATCGCATCATCGTCATGAGCGAATGGGTGCGGCAGGCATTGATGATCAATGGCATTCCTGAAGAGAAGCTGTTTTTGCTGAAGCACGGCATCTCGGATACGTTTGCTCAGCAAAAAGTGGCTCATGTAAAACGGGGCGATCGCCTGCGGGTCGGTTTTTTGGGACGTTGGGCACACGACAAAGGCATTCACGTTCTAGTAGAAGCAATCAAACGACTACCAGAAGACTTTCCGATCGAACTCATTCTGCACGGCGTACCGCAAGATGCTGCCTATCGAGAACGCATCACTGCCCGGATTGGCGACGATTCGCGTATTCGCGTTGCGAAAGAACTGTCGCGGTCAGAATTGCCCCAGGCGTTGGCTGGATTTGACGTGCTGGCAGTTCCCTCACAGTGGCTAGAAACGGGACCAGTTGTGGTGTTGGAAGCTCATGCACACGGGTTGCCCGTGATTGGTTCTGACCTGGGCGGCATTGCTGAAAAGGTGAACCACGGGGTAGATGGTCTGTTGGTTGCAGCTAACGATCCGGGCGCTTGGGCAGAGGCATTTGCGCGACTGACGCTGGACGAAGGCTACTTAAATCAGCTACGAGCCGGAATTCAGCCTGTCCGCACGATCAGCATGGAGGCAGCAGAGTCGCTGATGGTCTACCAGAGCGTGCTGGCAAAACAGTCTGCGGCGGGTAATTCCTGGGCTGATACAACCTCAATGGGAGCAGGCGATCGCGCTCCAGTACGAGGCTTAGCCGGATAAATCACTAAATCGCTGGATCTTCCCAACTTACAAAACTTTGAACATACGGGTGAACGTGATGACTGCTGCAAACCCACTTCCTCAATCTCGCTGGACACACTACAAAGAAGCAATTCTGACAACACTAGTGGGCTGGGTGCCACTCTCAGTCGGTACGGTGCTGCGGCGACTGCTGTATCGAGCGATTTTGGCGCGAGTTGGTGCTGCGGTTGAGATTCGACCGGGGGTTGAGCTAATCAATGCTGATTGCTTGGAGTTGGGCGATCGCGTCAAAATCGATCGCCACGTCCGGATCAGAAACATTGGGCAAAACACGATTCGAATTGGCGATCGCGTCACCCTCAACCGTGGAGTCGATATCAAAATGCACTCCGGCAACGGCGGGCAAATTGAGATCGGGCAGCAGACGGCGATCGGACCCTACACCTGCCTCTCAGGCCGCCAGATCAGCATCGGACGCGATTGCTTAATTGCTCCCCAAGTTGGCATTTTTGCTAGCAGTCATGTGTTTACTGACCTCACCCGCAGCATTCGAGAGCAAGGACAAAGCTACAAAGGCATCGTAATCGAAAACAACTGCTGGCTGGGCAGCGGGGTCAAAGTGCTAGACGGAGTCACGATTGGCGAAGGCAGCATCATTGGCGCAAATGCAGTGGTCACAAAAGACATTCCAGCGTATTCAATTGCGACTGGAATACCCGCCAAGGTCGTTCGGCGTAGGGTTAATGAGAACGACACCAAGCTTCATACATCTGAGTTGAGTGCAATTACAGCCCTAATCAGTCCCCCTTAACGGATCAAACTGCTTAGGAACACCAGTGCTAGTCAGTGTCGCTATTAATTCACATTTAATGATTTGCAGTTAGGAACGAAGTCCGCATGAACACTGAAAAGCTTTTAGCACAACTCACTCATTGGAAAGAAGTTTTAGTCGTTGTCCTCTTTTCGTGGATACCTCTTTCCCCAGGAAGGATATTGCGAAATCTGGTGTACCGCAGCATTTTAGGGCGAATCGGAAAGTCTACCAAAATTGAAACGGGAGTTGAATTGATTAACGCGAATTCAATCGAGTTGGGGTATGGAGTCAGAATTGACCGCGATGTTCGCTTGAGAAACGTCAGGCGAAACACCAAAATTTGCTTGGGCGATCGCGCCTGTTTGGGTCGAGGTGTAAATGTCAAAGTACATCCCGGTGAAGGCGGCAAAATCGAAATTGGCGATCGCACTTCCATTGGACCCTACAGTTGCCTATCGGGTCTGTTTATCAAAATTGGCAAAAACTGTTTGATCGCGCCACACGTCGGCATCTTTGCCAACAATCACGTCTATGCCGACCCAACTCAGCTCATCGTCGAGCAAGGGCACTCCTACGAAGGCATTGTGATTGAAGACGACTGCTGGCTGGGCTATGGAGCCAAGGTGATGGACGGAGTCACCATCAGCCAGGGCAGCGTGATTGGCGCAGGAGCCGTTGTCACCAAAGACGTTCCACCCTATTCGGTGGCTGTGGGTGTGCCTGCAAAAGTGGTTTCACAGCGAGAGCAAACGCCTAAACAGGCTAAACACTCCAGACGCTTGAGATTCCAAAGGCTGAGCTACTCATCAGTCGGCTAAGTCAAACAGGTTGATCGGTCTGGACAATCTAATTTTTTCAAGTCAGGTGAATTCCATGATTAAGGGTTTGAGGTTCTCTCTACTTACATCTGTTGCAACGGCAGCAATGCTGGCAGTTCCGGCGCTCAGTTGGGCGCTACCGCTGTCACCAGGTGATCGCATTCGGATTTCGGTTCCGGCTGACGATGCCATTCCTGAAACCTACCGCTTCAGCGGCATTTATGAGGTCAACCTAGACGGAACGCTGCAAGTCCCCTTCCTGGAGCCAATGCCAGCAGCGGGCTTAGAGGTCGCTCAAGTGCAAGAGCAACTAACCGACTCTCTAGTGAGCGGCGGTTTATTTCAGCCTCAGTTCCTTCAGGTGACGGCTCAGGTTGTGGATTGGGGCCCCGTGCAGGTGACAGTAGCAGGCGCAACCTTTGAACCGGGTCGCATTCTGGTCACCGATCAAACCCCCTCCGAAGCGGCACCCCGCGATGTAGTTGTGGAAGAAACTCAAACTGAACCCTTCACCATTTCGGGAGAATATCCGGTTGGGCGCTATCTCACCTCTGTGCTGCGGCGGGCAGGTGGCTTGACTCCCAAAGCTGACATCGAAAACGTTCGCTTAATTCGCGGCGATGAAGAAATAGTCGTCGATTTGTCGGGCGTGCTGAGCGGCGAACCCGTCGAAGACATTGCGCTGATTGCAGGCGATCAGATTGTTGTGCCGGAACTGACCCAAATCCAGCCAGAACTAGTGCGCCCCTCGCAGGTGACCCCTTCAGCGATCGCCATCTTCCTCTCCAACCAAACCACCCCAGGTGGCAGCGGTGGTAATGGCGAAGTGACTCAAGTTGCCTACGGTTCACGCTTTTCTCAGGCAGTTGTGGCGGCCCAATGTGCGGGTGGAACGCGATCGACCAATGCCAATCGGCGCGTCACGCTCATTCAAACCAACCGCAGTACAGGGCAAACTGAAGTCTTTGATCGCAAAGTTGAAGACCTGCTGCGAAACTCTAACGACACCGAGATTAACCCCTACCTCATGCCTGAAGACAGCATCGTTTGCTACGACTCAGCCGTGACCAACACAACAGGTGTACTCGACTTTATTGGCAACATCCTTAACCCGTTTAGAACCCTCCGCTCAATCTTCTTTGACTAAATTCTTGCAGCCCCATTCTTTGATTAACCCTTTAGCTAAATGAGTTGAACATTATGACAACGTCTCCTGCAATTCCGGCTTATGTTCCTGAAACGACCCCCTCTCACGGTCGCTGGCTGCGCTATCTGCTGATAGGACTGGCAGCTAATGCACTATTGTGGGGACTGGCATTCGCCTATCTAAAGATGGCAAAGCCAGACTACGCAAGCAAGTGGGCGATCGCCCTACCCTCTGCTGGCACCACTACCCGCGTCGCTCTGCCCGACATTGGTGACACCACCTCTGAGATTCGATCGCCCTACAACAACCCCGACATTCAAGACCCGCGCGAAAACTATAAGTTCATTCTCACAAGCAGTGCTGTGATTGAAGCCGCAGCCGAAAAAATCGGGCTAACCAGAGGCGAGTTTGGCACACCAGAAGTGCAAATCGTCGATAACACTACCCTGATCTCAGTCACGATGGAGGGCGACTCGCCCGAACAGGCTCAACGCAAAGCTCAAGCTTTGTATGAGTCCCTGGAAGAAAGCCTGAGCCAGCTTCGGATTCAAGAAGTTTCACAAAAAAATGCAGGCGTGCAAACGGCACTGGCAAATGCTCAGGCAAAACTAGAGCTAGCCCAAAACGAACTGTCGGCGTTTAAGGCTGAATCGGGCTTAAGCTCAAACATGCAAATTGACCAGATTTCCACCAACCTGGAAGAATTGCGTCGCGAACGCGCCATGATCGCGGCCCAGCAGCAGCAGTCCAACGCCCGTCTGGGGCAGCTTTCTCGCAATCTAAACGTCTCTCCCCGACAAGCGGCAGATGCCTTTAGCCTGAGTGCGGACCAGCTTTTTCAAAGAAATTTGCTCAACTATAGCGAAGCCAGCGCTGCTCTAAGTGTGCTGTCAAACCAGTTTGGTCCCAACCATCCCATGATTGTGCGAGAGCGAACTCGCCAAGAAGCTGCCAGAACCGCCATGCTACAGCGAGGCAGCACCGTTTTAGGGCGACCCGTCGACCAGACCACCCTGGCACAGCTCAACCTGGGTGAGGGTGAGCAGCGCTCCTCAGCGCGAGAAAACCTGTTTCAGGAAACTGTCTCTGCCCAGGTTGACAGTCAGGGCTTGAGCGCACAAGCCGCAGAACTCGATCGCCAAATTGCTCAACTTGAAGGCAGGCTGCGCCAGATGACCCAGTACGGCTCCAGGCTAGAGGCACTGTCTCGTGATGTGGCGATCGCCGAAGCTGTTTTCTCTTCTACGATTACCCGCCTAGATTTGAGCCAGTCTGATATTTATGGCTCCTACCCGCAGGTTCAGCTAATCAACCAGCCCAGCCTGCCTGCATCCGCCGCTTCTCCCCGGTCCAGCCTGGTTCTCTTGGGTACAGCCGCTGGTTCTCTACTAATTAGTATGGCCATTATTGCGCTCTGGCTCAGACCTCGTAGATCGCTGGCAGATGCAACCGTTGCAACAGCAGGGCAGCCGTCCCAGCCATTAGCACCTCAGCCCTACATTGACATTGAAACCTTGCGAGCATTACTAGCTCCTAAGCCACATGAGTTAAATGGTTCAGCCAAGCATGAGTCTGCTCCAGAAGTATCCATTGTTAATGCTGAAGACAAATAGCCTGACTGCAAACCATTCTCTCCCCCTTCAATGAAACCCCAAAACTTTGAAGAAACCGTAATCTGGTACTACATTATTGGCAGCATGGGGCTGTATTTCATCGGAGCTTTGTTTGTTACTGGACCTGCCCTTGCTTGGCTCTTAGCCCTTTACGTAATTAAGCGACTCTGGCAACAAACAGACGAAACCCCTGATGACCAAAGAATTTCAATTCCACTAGGAGTTTGGGTGTGGATTGGAGCAATGCTAATGATTGGCTTAGCGCTAATCATCGGACACATCAACTTCAACTACGATGACGCCAAAATCATCAAATCATTTATCAACTTCTTCCTGCGAACCTGGGCCTTATTGGCGTTATTTCCGCTGATTGGCTGCCTCAACATTCGACCGCAGCTAATCTACCGGGCAATTTGCATTTTGTGTCTGCAATGTTTGGTGCTGATTCCAATTGCCTACCTGTTGAGCACAACAGGAATTGAAACTCCGCTATATAACGTTTCGCTGATGGCTAAGATCGGCGGAAACAGCGAACGTTTTTATAATGTCAGCTTGTTTTTGCGGCAAGAGGGCGAAGTTCGTTTGCTCATCTTTGCGCCCTGGGCACCAGCCCTAGCCTTTGCAGGCAACATTTACTTTTGTCTGGCGAGCCAAGATTCTGACAAAAAATGGCGCTGGATCGGTATGTTTTCTAGCGCGCTCATGGTTTGGGGTTCGGCTTCTCGACTGGGTTTACTATGCCTGATAACTTTGCCGTTTTTGAAGGCGATCGCCGCTAATCTCAGCCGCCCCAGTGTACAAATTGCAGCCGGACTCTCTAGCTTTGCGGCTGGTCTTTTTGGACCTCAGCTAATTGGTTACGCAAGAGACTTTAAAGACTACTTTGATAGCCAAAGAGCTTCCTCTTCCAGCCTTCGGGGACTCCTGGCAAGAATGGCATTCTATCAATGGCAAGAAGCCCCAATTTGGGGACATGGAATCAAAGCTCCGCGTGGTCCGGCCGTAACAAACTTTATGCCCATTGGTAGTCACCACACCTGGCTAGGACTGCTCTACGTACATGGGATTGTTGGCTTTATTGCCTTAGCGATTCCAATGTTGTACAGCTTTGTAGAACTAATTATCAAAGCCCAAAAAAGTAAGGCTGCTCAAACAGGATTAGCTGTACTTCTGATCCTACTTCTCTTCTCATTTGGCGAGAATTTGGAAACTCTAGCCTACCTCTATTGGCCAGGCTTAATCATGCTAGGTATCGCCCTTAAGGAGCCATTTCCAGCACTTTTTTCTCACCTCAAACCTCAACTCAATCAATCTCAAGCTTGAGTAGGGGCAAACGGTTGTTTGCCCCCTATAGCGACAAAACTTTAATTCCTAGTTTGTAGAGGCTCATATCATGCCGTGTGTGTCTGTGATCGTTCCAGCCTACAATGCTGAGAAGACCATACTTGAGACGATTAAATCTATTCAGGCGCAGACTTTTTCTGACTTTGAATTGATTGTGATTAACGATGGCTCAAGCGATCGCACCATTGAGCTTCTCAACACGATTAACGATCCTCGACTTAAAGTTTTTTCCTACGAAAATGGCGGATTGCCTATAGCGCGAAATCGCGGCATTCAAAGGGCTACAGGAGAGTTTATTACTTTCATTGATGCCGACGATTTATGGAAACCCAACAAGCTAGAAGCTCAGCTTAAAGCATTACAAGCATATCCAGAAGCAGGGGTTGTCTATAGCTGGACAGCTTTTATTGATGAAAACAGCAATTTTCTTTATGCTTGGGAGCCACTTCACTGGCAGGGAAATATTTATCCTAAATTGCTTATTCGCAATTTTATTTCTAGCGGTTCCAATATTCTGATTCGTAGGCAGTTTGTTCAAGCTGTGGGGGAGTTTGACCCTAATCTAAAATCCGTTGAAGATTGGGACTACTATCTGCGTTTAGCAGCTTTGTGTCCCTTTGCTGTAGTTCCTGAATATCACATTCTGTATCGCCGCTCTACTCAGTCGATGACCTCCAAAATTGAGGTCATGGAAAATGCTAACTTGACTGTGATTGAAAGGGCATTCAAGGCGGCACCCCCAGAGCTTCAGTATTTAAAGAATCAAAGTTTGGCTAATGCCTATCGGTATTTAGCGAAACAGTGTTTGTTCAATGGAAGCGATCGCCAGGGAGTTCAGCAAGCTCAGCGAAAGCTCTTAAAAGCTATTCAACTCTCTCCCAAAATTCTGTTGAACCGCGAAACCCTACGCTTAGTTCTCAAACTGCTAACCGTAAAATTTCTCCCTCAGGGAACTGCCCGTCGTTTCATTCAATTTCTAGGGAAGAACTTTCCAATGGTGTCAGTATCAAAAGCAAATTGAATACAGGAACTTATTTTTTGACGTTGCGGTCGGGGTTATCTTTGTGAGTTTCGTTAGACAGTTCAGTGTTGGAATTAAACGAAGAGTCTACCAATCCAACTTTCGGAAGCGATTACTTAATTCCTCTGTAAAATTCAAGCAATCTAAGAACAGAACTGTTTTACCTCCACAGCTTGAAAGTGTGAAACAGTTCATTCTCAAAAAAGTAATCAACAATGATTTCACTCGCAACTTAGGCTGGTTAAGTATTGCCCAATTAGCAATTCGAGTTTCTCGCCTGGCGGCAACAGTAATTCTGCCGCGCTTTCTAACGCCCCATGACTACGGTTTGGCGGCATTAGTTCTAACCACTTACGAATTTACTCAAACTTTTACCAAAATCGGCATCTTTGCCAAAGTCATTCAGTCTGATGATGAAAGCCTAGAGAGCACCGCGATTGGCGCATACTGGCTAAACTGGATCATTTACGCAGCATTATTTTTGATTCAGTGCATTGCAGCTTTTCCAGTTGCCTGGTTCTATAACGACGACCAGCTAATTCTACCTATTTGTGTGCTGGCTCTAACATTGTTGGTTAGTCCATTTGGGCGAGTACAGTCAGCTTTAATCCAGAGAGAAAATCGGTTTAAGACGATCGCGATCGCCCAAGCAGCACGTTATGGAACGGCAAACATTTTGACCGCAGTATTTGCCTTTATGGGCATGGGAATGTGGGCAATTGTTTTACCGAGACTCTTAGCAGCACCAATCGAGTTCGTCATTTATCTAATGAATCATCCCTGGCGACCTAATAAAGGATTTACGACCGAGAAGTGGGGCATAATCTTTAATTTCGGCATAAACATTCTTGGGATTAATCTATTAAAAACCTTGAGAGAAAATTTAGATTATTTGCTAGTCGGTCGTTTCTTAGGCGTTACACAGCTAGGAACTTATTTCTTTGCTTACAATGCAGGATTAGGAATTAGTCTGACTATCATTCAGTCGATTATGACGGCTTTATATCCACATTTATGTAAGCTGCGATCGCAATTTGCTGCCTTCAAGAAAGGCTACTTCAAGAGTCTTAAAACGATTGGATTAATCATTACTCCATTCGTTTTGTTACAGTCAGGTCTTGCGCCTTTTTATGTTCCTATCCTGTTTGGTGAACAGTGGACACCTGCTATTCCCATTCTGGTTCTGATTTGCCTGTCTGCAATTCCTCGTGCTTTTGACTCAGCCGCTTTTAGCTTATTAGCAGCTGTTGATGAAACTCGTCTCGGTTTAATCGGCAATGTCATGTTTACGGCTATCTTTGCCGTTAGCATTTTGGTCGGTGTTCATTGGGGAGTTGTAGGTGTGGCGATCGCCGTTCTATTAGCTCATGCCATCTTTATTCCGCTTTATACTGCTTGGGCAACTCGCTATGTTTTTGCTAAGCAGCGAGCGCTTGCCCAAGCATAAATTACTGTTACTACCACGCTAAGGAATCTGTTATGAAAAAAGCGTCTGTGATTGTTCCAATTTATGGAGTTGAAAAGTATATAGCGGCGACGGTGCGATCGCTCCTAGAACAGACTTATCAAAATTTTGAAATAATCTTAATTGATGATGCCTCTCCCGATCGCAGTATTGAGATCTGTCAGCAATTTTCTGATCCACGCATCAAAATTATCCATCAGCAAAACCGAGGTTTGGCGGGTGCCCGCAATACCGGAATACGCCATGCTGAAGGAGATTATATTGCTTTCCTGGATGGGGATGATTTGTGGCTACCAGAAAAATTAGCCAAACACATTGAGCATTTAGAAAATTCGCCAGAAGTGGGTATTAGCTTTAGCCGGTCTGCATTAATCGATTCGGCAGGAAATTCTTTAAATACTTACTTAATGCCCAAATTGACAAATATTACAGTAGAAGATCTATTTCGTAGTAATCCGATTGGCAATGGTTCCGCAGCGGTGCTCCGACGACAAGTATTAGAGGAAATTCGTTTTCAAGATAGCCTCTATGGAACAGTAGAAGATTTTTATTTCGACGATCGCTTCCAACGTTCAGAAGACATTGAGTGCTGGCTGAGAATTGCAATTCAAACATCCTGGAAAATTGAAGGAATTCCTGAAGCCCTAACGCTTTATCGAGTTAATGCTGAAGGGCTTTCTGCTAACTTGCTAAAGCAGTTAGAATCTTGGGAACAGGTGCTTGAAAAGGTTCGTTCCTATGCACCTGAGATAGTAGGAGAGTGGGGAGATTTAGGGATCGCCTACCGATTGCGCTATCTTGCTCGGACAGCCGTTCGGCTCAAAGATGGGGCAATGGCAGTGAATTTAATGCATCGGGCGATCGCTACTTCTAAACAAATTCTGTTAGAAGAACCGCGCCGGACCCTAAGAATCTGGTTTGCTGCCTATTTGCTTTACCTATTACCTCAATCGCTTTACTCAAAGATTGAAACCCTTGCAGCGAAAGCAGCAGGCTCAATTCAAAAAGACCGCATTCAGAAGGAGCAAATTCAACAGGCAACTTCCCCATAATCAAATTAGCTAACCTCTGTAGGTTGGGTGAAACAGAGTGGAACCTAACATTCTTTTGGTCCTGTTGGGTTACGCTATCGCTTCACCCAACCTACAAAGCGACTATCGCTTCACCCAACCTACAAAGCGACTATCGCTTCACCCAACCTACGATGTGTTAGTAGCTTTGGAAGTTTTGAGAGTTAACCAACTTTGTAATTTAACTGGATATAACCCATGAAGAAAGTATCTGTAATTGTTCCTGTTTATAAAGTTGAGCAGTATATTGCTGTAACCGTTCAGTCTGTTTTAGATCAAACTTACTCTGATTTTGAACTCTTGATCATTGACGATGGTTCTCCTGATCAGAGCGTTAGTATTTGTCAGCAGTTTCAAGACCCGCGCATTCAGATTATCCGTCAGCCCAATCAAGGCGCAAATGCAGCTAGAAATGCAGGCATTCGTGCTGCCAAAGGCGACTACATTGCATTTCTGGATGGAGATGATGTATGGCTACCAGAAAAGTTAGAAAAACACGTTGAGCACCTCGCGAACTCACCGGAAGTTGGCGTTAGTTTTAGCCGTTCTGCATTTATTGACGAGCAGGGCGATGCTTTAGGTATTTATCAGATGCCTAGACTACAAGACATTGAGATTTCTCATTTAATTTGTCGAAATCCGATTGGCAACGGGTCAGCGGCGGTGCTGCGACGAGAGGCGATCGCCGCCATCAAATTTGAGGATAACCTGCATGGCATCACCCAAGATTTTTACTGGGATGAGCGGCTTCAGGGTTCTCAAGACCTCGACTTTTGGTTTCGGATCGCGATTCAAACGCCCTGGAAGATTGAAGGAATTCCTGAATCTCTGACCCTTTATCGAGTCAACTCAGCCGGAATTTCAGCTAATCTGATGAAAAAGCAGGATTCCTGGGAGCAGGTCATCGAAAAAACCCGGTCTTATGCACCGGACATCGTCGCGCAATGGGAGAACCCTGCTAGAGCCTATCACTTGAGATATCTAGCCCGCAGAGCCGTGACGCTGCAACTGAGAAAAGATGCCGTTTCGCTGTTGCATCAGGCGATTAGAACTCACTGGCGCATGGTGATTGACGAACCGCGCCGCACGTTGATTACCGCTGCTGCCGCCTATCTGCTGTGGCTCTTGCCGCAGTCGCTCTACACTCAAATGGAGACCCTGGCGTTGAAAATTACGGGGGCGACTCAAAAGCGACAAATTCAGCAAGACCAAACCGGACAGCTTGCATGAAGCGAAAATTTTGGATTTTGTTTGGCGTTGGGCTGTTTGCAGCCCTGTTTTTATCGCTTCTTCTGATGATGCGATCGCTTGGCGTGGAGCAATCCCGCCTAGAGCGGCTAACCCAGGGCATCAATGTGGCTCACTGGTTTGCTCAGGCAGAGTTGACGGCTGACAACTTCCAAAATCGAATCCAGCCTGAAGACATTCAGCTAATCAAACAGATTGGGTTTCGGCACATTCGACTGCCGCTCGATCCGACAATTCTATTTGACGAAGAACAGCCAGAGCGCTTGAATTCAGAAAATTTGCCCTATGTTGATGCTGCCCTGGATCAGATTTTGGCGGCAGATTTGGCGGTGATTGTGGACTTGCATCCCCGGTCGGAATTCAAGCGACGGCTGTATCAGGAAGAATCATTTGTTGAAGCAGTGGGCTTGTTTTGGCGATCGCTTGCTCAACACCTAAGTTCACGCAATCCAAACCAGGTTTTTCTGGAAGTCATGAATGAGCCTGCAACCCGAAATCCGCAGGATTGGTATGCCATTCAGGAAAGGCTCTTGGCTGAAATGCGGGCTGGCGCACCCGATCATACTCTGATTGCTTCAGCAAATCTGCGCGTAGAGGACGACTGGGACACGATCGTAGCGCTGCAACAAATTACGCCCGTGGAAGACCCTAACGTCGTTTACAACTTCCATTTCTATCAGCCGATGTCTTTTACTCACCAGGGAGCAGACTGGGGAGAAGACACCTGGGAACATTTTCGCAACGTGCCTTACCCAGCAGATGCAGAGGCGATCGCTGCTATCCTACCTGAGATCGAAAACGAAACGGCTCGGGACTGGCTGATGGACTACGGAGAGGAGGAATGGAATGCAGCAAAACTGAAGGAAAGCCTCCAGCGGGCGGCAGAGTGGGGGCAATCCCATCAGGTGCACGTCACCTGTAATGAGTTTGGCGTTTATCGTCGGGCTGCACCCGTAGAGGGGCGTGAGGCATGGTTGCGAGATGTGCGATCGCTGCTAGAGCAATCTCAAATTGGCTGGGCGATGTGGGAATATGACTCTGGCTTTGGCGCAATTCGCCGCACCGATGGAGAGCGTGTCCCCGATCCGGTGGTGGTAAAGGCGCTTTTTAACTAACTGGAGGTAGTCAGTTGGACGATAGGCAAACTAGGATCTAGGATCTGCATACCTGGTAAAACTAGATTGCCAGGTTGAATAACTGGATTCAACAATCCGGTTACATCTCATTGAATTTAACAGTACGAGTGATGGCGTAGTGATGGATCATGATCCTTTGATTGCGTATCGTTGGGAAGACTTTACCCAACTGGCCTCAATTTTGCTCTTAGTTGGGCTAGTGGGGGCAGTGACCGTTCTCAAGAATAGCTTTGAAGGCAGCTTCTTCATTGAGGCAACCTTATTTGTGGTTTTGCTGACCTCTGGAGCCATTGCAATTATGGCAATGGCAATTTTTCTAGGAAACGTAGCTTAAGCAGCTAAGCTTTTCTATTCAAACCGCTGATTTTGGGCTGACCAGCGTTGTAGTCTGTAGGTTTGACCATTCGCAACCAATAAAGCCGTTGTGCCGTCGCCGGGGTTGGCGATCGCCACCAAAAATTGAGCTGCGTCGGTACTCAGTTCGCTATAAATTAACTGCCCCTGAGCTGAAAAAATCAGCGTTCGAGTTTCATTCTGATCTGCCGCCTGAGCGCTAGCGGTGACATAGCTTGAAGCAGCTAGCAGGCTGGGCTTGAAGGTAAATACTGATTCAAGCTGTCCATCTCCAGTCAAATCTATCAACTCGACCGACCACTGCCCTACCTCTTGCAGCAAGTCCGGGTCTTCCAGATCGGTAGCTTGAACCTGACCTGCTCGCTGCAACTCCTGCCAAAGATTGGTCAGTAGCGCTGACCCTCCGTCGGGTTGCTGTTGGCTTAACTCGTTCAGCGTTAGCAAGTTTCCTGTCTCCAACCAACTGACGGTGGATAGGGTAATGGCTAATGGAGAAAGCGCTTGCCCAGCAGATGAATTTGCATTAGATGGCGGTGAACCTGCTGCCAGCAGTTGCAGGTTGCCGCCGCTAACACGAGCCGCTTTGACGGTTGCTTCAATCGTTTGAGGCTGACCATCGGCTGACCACACCAGGATTTGAATGGGCGAATTATTCGTTAGCCCCAATAGGCTCCAGAGCCGCTGAGCCGCTCCAGTAGAAGGTAAGTTCAGGTCAGAAAAGGGCGATCGCCGCCAGCGCTGCCCATCATGAAAATTAGCAAGCTGGATCTGATACCAAACTTGCTGCCCCGTTAAGGTCAGTGGACTGTTAGCTTGGGGGCGCAGCCAATCTACCGCATTGATGCTAGAAACCTGGGTCGCAGAGCCAATCATGCGGCTGTCATGACTGGCTGTAAGCGTTGGTGCCGATTGGGGATTAACCAGATTCAGGACTTGCTGGACGCGGGTATTGGTATCTGGAGACGGGTTTTGTTGGCGCAACCAGGCGATCGCAGCGGTGCGATCGCGCTGAGCCGTTAGCACTAGAGCGCCCCAAATCTGGACATCGGGCTGGTTGCGGTTAACCTGAAGAGCAGCATTAACTCGTCGCCAAATCCGGTCAGAGTCAACCTCCAACAGACTCGACAAATCGTAACCGTTGCGAATCGTGGTTTGCAGTAATTGCAGTGCGTTGCCCCAACGTCCGTCAATTAGCTGTGCCAAAATCTGCTGGCTGGGGCTAGCCCAATCACGCTCTGCTTGAGCTTTGGTGGCGTTGGCATGGAGCGCAATCAGGTCTAGCTGAGCCTGCGCTGGTGCTGACCAGCTCGCTGCATCGATCTGTTGTTTAAGGGATTCCAGCGTTTGTAGTGCCGCTGACCACAGCCCACTTCGCGCCAGAGTCAGCCCATTTTCATAAGTCCGACTATCAAGAGCAGCTTGTTCCAACAAAATTGGTGTCAGGCGAATCGGTTCCGTGGACGATTGCAGCCTCTCTACCTGATAAACCTTAAAGCTTGGTTCCAGCCCAACCGTTTGGTTAACAACCAGTTCTGTAGCTTCGCTGCCCGTAATCTGCTGCCAGGTGGGAAGTTTCCCAGCGGGGCTTGTCCATTCCACTAGAGAATAGAGCTGCGGAATTGCCGGATCGTAGCGCACCACTTGCCCATAGACGATGCGTGTGCTGCCCCGCATCCGTTCGCCGCTGAGATGTAGCCAAATTCCCGGCTCTGTAGCATTGCCTTCGATTAGAGTGACAGTGCTGAGCGGCATCATCCGATTAGAGCCAGGGACAGCCGTCGGCGAGGTAACAAACGGGTCAAGCACAAAAAATTCTTCAGGGCCGCTTACCGACATCCGGCTCATCAGTTGAAAGGAACCAGGGCGCGCTCCCTCCCTAGCTGAAAGCGGACGATAAATTCTAACTTCGACTAGCCTGCCGCAGCCAGACGGAACGGAGGTGATCGCCCCCCTGCCACCACAGTGATCAGATTCCGCCAAAATTGGGATCAGCAAATCCTGCGGCAACCCTACCGTTGCTGGGAGGTAGAGCGGAGTGCCTAGCGATCGCCCTGCCTCGGTCGCTTCTGCTTCAATCTCAGCCAGCGTTTGAATGACCTCTCGCTGGAGTGCGTGACGATTCCACTCTGGCATCATCCAGCTTAGCCATCTGACTGACCCAGGGTTGATGATGAGCTGCACCGCCAGCCAACCTCCGCCCACAACGGTTCCCGCCATACCCAGCAGGACAAAGGAAACGAGCAAGGCAGACTTGATCCTTGATCCTCGTTTCGGTTTAGGCGTAACTAAGACGTTAATGGCAAGACGGCCCGCTTCATCCTCTAGCTCTTCGTCCAGTTCCTCTTCTTCGAGCCACTCTGGTTCTGCCTTTCGGGGCGATTGAGCTTTCTTGGAAGATTTTTTGGATTGAGCCGACACCAACACGTTCACCTTGACGGGCACCTTGGCGGGTGGGGTAGGTGTGCTGCTCGTTGGTTCTGTAGATTGTCCGTTTTGGGCAGACAGAGTTCCCTGAGTTAAGCGTTTTTGGTTAGAAACCAGCACATTCACCTTAACCGGATGAGAGGCGCGATCGCCTCTCTCCTGTCCCCCTGAACGCTTAGGAGGAACGGGCTGATGCTTTTGCCGCTCCTCTGAAGCTGAATCTAAGTCATGCGGTCGTTTCGCCATCCAAAACTGCGTAGATTTCTACCCTTCAACAATTGCCCGCTCATAGCGCTGTCCGGCTTGTTCCCAAGTATAGGTGTTCTCGACCAGCGATCGACCATTTTTGGACAATTGACCCCGCAATTCTGGATTCTCAAATAGGCGGCTAATTGCGTTGACGTATTCCTCAACCTGGTTGGCCCGTAAAGCCGTTAGAGGATTAGTTTCGCCATCTACTGCCAGTCCTTCTAAGCCGCGATCGCTGCCTACCACAGGTACCCCAGCCGCCATTGCCTCTAACGTCTTGTTTTTGATCCCAAACCCGGTTCGCATGGGCACCACACAGACCGTTGCCCGGTGCAGGTATTCCGCCATCGAGGGAACCTTCCCAGTAACCGTGACACCAGAGCGATCGCCCAATTGCTGCACCTGCGGCACGGGACGGGCACCCACCAACTCCAGCGTCACATCGGGGTAAAGGGCTTGGATTTTAGGAAACACTTCCTGGCTAAAAAAGCAGACCGCATCAATGTTAGGCGTGTTGTCCATCGCGCCGATAAAAATCAGCCGATGCCCTCCCGGATCAGCAGCACGATAGGGAAAGGCAGAAAAGTCCACGCCATTCGGAATGACAGCGATCGGTGTCTTCGGGCTAAACCGCTGAAGCTGATCTCGGTCTTCCTCAGTGGTCGCCACGATGGTAGAAAATTTGCCGCAATATTGCCGTTCATAGCGGTGCAGCAGCGGCAGATTAAGGCGATCGCGCAGCCAATTCTCAGAGGTGCCCGTCTCAAGCTGATTTTTACAGGTGCCGTAGACCGAGCTATGGATGTTGACGATAGTGCGAAGTTGCGATCGCCATTCTGGCTTCACGTAAATTTCATTTACACTATGTTCACAGGTCACGGCTGCAAATTTGCCTGATTGTACTGCCTGATCCACCCAATTCTGAATCTCAGGCGAATAAATCGAGAGAACGCTGGGCGGCGTTCCCTCAGCCAAAAAGGTGCCGAAGCGCTTTAACTTGCCGCCGATGCTTTGCCTAGCAGCGGCTTGAGGGCGCGGAAAAACTACCAATTCTGTGATTGCCTGCCGCAATTCCTCTATCTCAGAGTCAGTTACATCAGGGGAACGTTGTGTTATCAGGGTGATATCGTGACGCTGGCTCAAATACTTGATTAGGTTAAACGTTCTGACCTGAGTTCCTCCCCGTGTGGGTGGGTAAGGGAACGTTGCAGAGAGCATCAGGATCTTCATCAGGGGAATTATTGGGATAGATATCAATTTCACCAGGGCAATCGTAGCTAATCGTAGCGACTGGGTCACCTGTGTGAACAGCAATGCTTCAGAAATCCAAACCTTCCATGACTGAAATTCAACTTGGTGCGATCGCCATCCTCGCTCTAGGCATCTTCTTTCGATGCACAGCTTTAGGGCAAAAACTCTATTGGTACGACGAAGCTTTCACGTCTCTGCGAATCTCTGGCTACAGCGAAGCAGAGGTGATGCAGCAGGCATTTCACGGCAAGGAAATTACGCCGCAAGAGTTGCAAAATTTTCAGCATCCCAATGCTCAAAAAGGCATTTGGGGAACGATTCGAGGACTCGCCCAAGAAGAGCCACAGCATCCGCCGCTGTACTACACGCTGATCCGGTTATGGGCGCAATGGGTGGGCAGTTCGGTAACAGAAGTGAGAAGTTTGTCTGTAATTTTTAGCTTGCTGGTGTATCCCAGTCTCTACTGGCTTTGCCTGGAGCTATTTGGGTCAATGGATGTAGCGTGGTTAGCGATCGCCCTGGTTGCGATCTCGCCACTGCATGTCGTCTTTGCCCAGGAAGCCAGGCAGTACAGCCTGTGGACAGTGCTAATTTTGGCAGCCAGCGCTGCGTTGCTTTACGCGATGCGAGTCGATAGCTTTGCCAGCTGGGCGCTTTACGCTGTGACGCTTTCTCTGGGGCTGTATACATTTCTGTTTTCAGGGCTGGTGGCGATCGGGAACGGCATTTACGTGATCGGAGTGGAGCAATTTCGCTGGACTCCAATTCTGGAACATTATCTGCTGGCTTCAATCGTCGCCTTGCTCACATTCGTGCCCTGGATTTGGGCAGTCGCCACCCGCCACAGTTCTGTGCAAACCACCACTGCCTGGGCAAACCGACCGTCTAGCTGGAAGGCGATCGCCAGAGTTTGGGCATTGAATTTGAGACGCATCTTTTTCGATGCAGACTTCAAACTTCATTCTCAGTTTGCTTACACAGCCAGTATTTTCGGTGTCTATGGTTTTGTGCTGCTGTTGGAAATCGGTGCAGTCTACTGGCTCTGGCAATCTACCCCAATTTGGGTTTGGCTATTTGTTTTCACTCTAATTGGCACGACTGCTTTGACAATTCTGCTGCCAGATCTGATCTGGGGCGGTCAGCGATCCACCGCTACGCGATACGCCATTCCCTGCTACTTGGGCATTCAAATCGCGGTTGCTTATTGCCTGGTAAACCTACTGGAATCCAATGCTTTTGGTTCATGGCAGCAAGTGTTAGCGCTGGCTGTTTTGGCAGGGGCGATCGCCCTCAGCATCCTCTCTTGCAGCATTGGCGCTAAAACCCCGATCGGCTGGAACAAAGTCATCAGCTACTACAATCCGCCTATCGCTAAGATCATCAATCAATCGCCACGCCCCTTGCTGATTGCAAATACCTCAATGGGGGCGGGTGAAATTTTGTCACTAAGCCGCTTACTGAATCCAAACGTGACGCTTCAACTGACCGTCGATCCGAACGTGCCCCAGGTTCGAGCAGGCTTTAGTGATGTTTTCTTAATGACCTATTCGCAGTCCTTGCGATCGCAACTCGCAGCACAGCAGCAGGCATCTGTCCAACCTGCTTATCAAGAACGAGGTAGAACTTGGCTTTGGCGGCTCACGAGCAAAAACTAGCCTCAGTTCAAGGAATCCATCCCATAGCTTCTGAACAAGCAGACAGAATTAGAATTGGGAACCTTAAAGAGTAACCAGCTTGAATCTTTCAATTCAAATTCATCTTGAGTCTTCAATTAACTAATGCATTTCGCATTCTAGAAAAGGATTTATGCAATCGCGCGGACTCTATACCTTGGCAAATGATCGGGTCTATGACCAACTCATTGCCCTGCTTAATAGCATCGAAGCAAACGTTAGTTCAAATATTCCTATTCTGGTTATTCCTTTTGATCATCAGATTGAGAGAATCACTCAAGAAATAGAATTCAGACCTAATGTAAAACTTTTTCAAGACTGGAACTCAATTCAACGCTGGGAAGACTTTGCTCGGCAGGTTTGGACAGCCCATCCTATCGCCCAATCTCAATGGCTAACTCGTTTGCCAGCAAAAAATATAGGGCTGCATCGCAAATTTGTTACTTTTGACGGACCGTTCGACCAGTTCGTATTTTACGACGCAGACAGTCTAGCGATGAAGCCGATTGACGACATATTTGAAAAGCTAAATACCTACGATTTTGTATTTAACGATTGGGAACATAACAAACCAGAGGGGCAGACTGCCCTTGATTTAGCATTAGCAACTCAAACAGGTTGCTACCCTGAAACTCAGGTTAGAACTAAACTGCACTGCTCTAGTTTCTTTGGCTCAAAACGAGGCATTTTTGCGGAGCAAGAACTATTAGCTCTAAAGCAAAAACTGATTGATTGCCAGGAAGTATCTTGGGTTCCTCGATGGTGGGATGATGCTTTTCTGTTTAACTATTTGACCTTGAGAAGCGATCGCTCCCAATTTAACTTTACGCTCAGTCCCAACGCGCAGGAACGGACTGGCAACTGTGCTGATGCCGATCCTTTCGTCAACATTAATAACGTTCTTTACAATGAACAAGGCTTAAAGCCAATTCATCGCTTGCACTACATGAATTACTCTCCAGAAGACTTTTTCTGCCTGAGCAAAGGAGAGGATGTCGATGTATGCTACAGAGAAATCTTTTTACATTACCGTTTCTTAAAACAACCCGATCAAGAGCCCAAACATTTACAAGCGGTCAACTTTCCGACTCAATTGGGTCGCTACATCCAAAAAATTTCTCAAAAACTCAGGTAAACGCTTCTAGTACTATACCTGCCTGGAAAAATTGAATTTAACCTTCCTCAAGGTACGCACTGTAGAGGGAGAAATAATATTAGAAATTTTTCTTGTTTTGACCTTCAAAGTATCCCATTCCTTGTTGCTTCTCACAACATTCAGAATCTCTACAGTCATCCTCTTTAGACTCTTGAGCCTGCTGCTTTTAGGGAAATCCAGGTTAACTGCAAAATTTGAACCAAGGCGGTTAACGGGCTGCCATGCAGCACTGACATCAAAGTTGGTTCGCACATTATTACCATGAGCCACCATTAACCAAACAGGTTCAGCTACAATCTGGTAAGTTTTATAGTTGCTAATTTCAGTATGACCGTATTCAAGAACGGTTTTGAAATCGCCTTGATAGGATTCGATCAATGTATGGAATGGCGAAGTCAACCATTCTCTCAGATAAAGCTTCTGTTCACTAACTCGATACAAATAGCCGAACGGAAAGTTAATAAATTCGAATTCTTGCTTCCTAAATTGGTTTTGAACTAGCTGCAAGAAATCTTTCGAAATTGCATCGTCGCTATCTAAGCTAGTCGTAATCAAGTACTTGCAATTCTGATCTGTGTGTTCTCTAACTACTTGCCTAACCGAGTTTAGCAATGTCTCCCGGCTCTCTATGTAGATGGGAACAAGCTGAGCGATCGAGCAATATTTTTCAACTCTCTCTTTAAACTGAGTCGGTAAGGCTGCATCTAGAAGCATCAGCCAGGTAAAATTCCTGTTGGTCTGTGCTGTGATGGACGGAAGGCAGATCTGCTCGAACAAGGCAAACCTTCTGCTGAGGAACTCTGGCTCGTTGCGATCGCTTCTAGGACGCGAAATCTGCCAGTCCACGTTCATCCGAGTGACGACAAAGTGCTTAAATTCCTGGGTCTGCATCAGTTACCTCACTTTAGTTAGAAAAACTGATTGCCTTGAATGGCTTAAAGCTGCCACTGACGTTAAATTCTTCTCAACTTAGTTAACATTTGCTAAGACCGCATCCCCACTAGGGAAGGTTCCTCAGCTTAATTTTGGGTTTGCACAACCAGGGTTGTATGCCTAGGAGCGAGGCTATGCGACCGTAGAATTCTTACGAGCACCGATTAAACTCTGTTGCTTAATCCACAAGGCTTCTCGGCAATCATCTAAAGAATCGGGTCTGTTGGGTTGGCTAATATACGTGAGGAACCTGGCGATCAGACTTAAGCTGCAAAACCAGAGCGATTGACCAACCATAGTCTGACTGTTGATCCCCCTTTCATTAATCTGTCCACAATTCAAACAGATGCCTAAAGTTAGTGTTTGTATTCCTACCTACAATCGAGAGAAACTGCTGCCGATCGCCATTCAAAGCGTGCTTCAGCAAACTCTCCAGGATTTTGAACTGATTATTTGTGATGATGGCTCAACCGACACCACGGCTGAGATCGTGACTCAAATCGATGACCGTAGAATTCACTACGTTCGGCATCCTCGAAACATTGGCAAGAGCAATAACATGCGCTCTGGTTTTGAAGCTGCCAGTGGTGAATATTTTATTAAATTTGATGATGACGATCGCCTCACGCCTGACTTCCTGGCACGAACTGCGACGATTTTAGACGAACAGCCCGACGTAGATTTTGTTGGTACCGATCACTGGGTAATCGACATTAATAATGCGCGAGATCCGCAAGTGACAGACGACAATTCCCAGAAGTGGGGGCGCACCAATTTATCAGCTGGGATCATCCCAAACTTACTAGAAGTTGTATTTGTGCAGCAAAGTTTTCAAATTGGCGCAACCTTGTTTCGGCGGCAAGTTTTAGCAGAACAGGGCTACATGCGTCCTAATATTCAAAACTGCGAAGACAATGATTTGCTGGTGCGTTTGGCTCTGGCAGGTAAAAAGGGTTATTACTTACCAGAACGGCTAATGGAATATCGCTTTCATGCTCAGCAACAGGGCATTGGACGAGCGATTCCCTACTTAAAAGACAAAATCCAATACCTGGAGAATTTTCAATTTGAGTCAGAAAAACTAGAGCAGATTAGGCGATCGCGTCTTGCTGAATCTCAGCTTCTTTTGGGGTTGCGTCTGATCGAGACGGGCGAGACACAAGCCGGAAAGGCGCTAGTGCGGGTTGGTCAATCTGCTTCTCGTCCTAAAGCTTTAGTGGGACTGGCTCTATCTTTCTTGCCCATGACTTTAAGAAAACCCACGTTTCATCTATTGAGACAAGTACAATCTCAGTCGATTTAGTCCAATTTGATCTACTTAGGAGTACGATCTTAAAAGCAAGGTTTGGCGATCGCCTTGAAATAGCAACTCCGCCAAACAAGCAAAGACAAACCCTCCGGCTGAGGTCTTAATGGAGATTCGGGAACAGCTAAGCCAGCAGCGCGTAAAATACATCATCAGTAGCTATCAGCTGAGCGGCAATGAAGTAGATAGATTCAATACCTATCTGGATGAACTTCTGCAAATTTATCCACCGCCCCTGGTCGAGCTAGCCTTGGTTGAAACGCTGGTCGATCAATGGTCAAGCGTTCCAATGCTGAGAGGGGTTGAGTTTTTAACTCAGTCTCATAACAAACTCAAAACTTGGGAAAATCAGCCGATTGTTAGCACCATTACCCCATCTCAGTTTCAGCAAATTGCTGGACTCGACCCGACTCCCGTGTTTGGCTCTACCGAATTGCCGCCAACTCGCCCGATTATGCGCCCCTCATAGGCTGCTTTGAGTTTTATGCTCAAGCTTGTTTTGGGTTTCCATGATGGGTTTAGCGATCGCCACCAACCCCACCACTTCGATCGCATGATGATGCAGGATTTGCATTGCAGAGCGAGCCGTTGCCCCCGTCGTATAGACATCATCCAGCAACAGCACCGCAGATGAGCGATGGCGCTGAAGCTCCTTACCCACCCGAAATGCGTCGCTCAAATTTTCCTCGCGGGCTGTTGCAGAAAGAGTAAATTGCGCTTCCGTCGAGCGAATCCGCTCTAGACCTCGCCGCTGCAGAGGCAAACCTGCGAATTCGCAAAAATGTTTTGCCAGCAGTTCAGCCTGGTCATACCCCCGCTGCTGCTTTTTGGCAGCGTACATTGGAATAGGCACGACCGTCGGCTTTTGACGCAGCATCTTTTGCTGGGATGACTCTAGCCAAGCCTGAGCTAACCAATGTCCCAAAGGGCGTGCTAGACGAGGTTGGTCGTCATATTTGAGGGTGGCGATCGCCCGTTTCAGCGCCCCACCGTACACCCCCCACGCAAACAAGGGCAGTGGTTCCTGCCACTGAGCGTCACTGCCCTGACATCGTTGAATTTGCCGTTGACACCCCTGGCACAGTTCCCCCGGGGTAGACCGTTGACAAAGCGAACAGCCCAACTCCAAAAACAAATTCAGCAATCCGCTCAAACTCTGCACCTGTCCCTCCCCCATTTGTAGTAGGCAGACACCCTGCAATTCCGAGTAGAATGCGGGTAACAAATCTATAGTTCCACTTTCTGCTGTGCGATCTAATATGTTTGTTATCTCGTTTTATCGCAAACCCTAGTAAGTTCCCTCTCGCAACCGCAAAACATTAACAAAGGACAGCTAACACAATTGCACATGGCTCTGATCAAGCAAAACCGAGACTTACCGACTATTAACGAACGAATTCGCTTTCCAAAAATTAGGGTTATAGATACAGATGGTGGGCAGCTAGGAATTATGGTGCCCCGCGATGCCCTGAAAATGGCAGAGGAAAAAGAGCTGGACTTGGTGCTTGTCAGTGACAAAGCAGACCCGCCAGTTTGCCGGATCATGGACTACGGCAAGTTTAAGTTTGAGCAGGAAAAGAAAGCGCGGGAAGCCCGGAAGAAGCAGCACACTTCTGACGTAAAAGAAGTGAAAATGCGATACAAGATTGAAGATCACGACTATCACGTTCGGGTAAACCAGGCAGAAAAGTTTCTTAAAGCAGGCGATAAAGTTAAAGCTACGATCATGTTCCGGGGTCGGGAGATCCAGCACAGTGACCTGGCAGAAACCCTGCTGATGAGAATGGCAACCGATTTGCAAGAAGTTGCTGAACTTCAGCAGGCTCCAAAACGTGAAGGGCGCAACATGATGATGATGCTCTCTCCCAAGAAGTAGGAATACTGCTTACCTGGCGACACAGGAAGTGGTGAAACCATAGGGATTTTGGACGTGGGAGTTTGACTTCCACGTCCAAATTTGTTCATCAGAAAATAGCTGTGAAAGCTCCAAGGCGTGCTTATATGATAAGCATTGACAAAAAGCTGTAAGGGCAGGGCAAGACTGCATGAATCTGAATGGGTGGTGGTCTGCTGCGAGTCAAAACGCAGCCCAATGGAGGTGGTTACAGTGGTTTAACCTCCGTCCAGAGGAAAGCGAGCGAACATTCCTCATGTTTGCTTTTTACACCGCTACGTCTATTGGTATTCTCTGGCTGGAGGTTAGTGCCGCAGCACTATTTTTGGGTGAATACGGGGCTGACTCCCTACCCTGGATTTATATTGCCAGTGCCGGAATTGGGACGGGTTTAGGATTTGTCTACTCGCTGATGCAGAAGTTTTTGCCGCTGCGTCGGGTGATCGTAATCATTGCGGTGCTAATGGCGATGCCGCTGTTTGTCTTTCGTCTAGGGCTGAATCCAGCTTTTTTGGGCGGGTATACCATCTTCTTAATGCGGCTTTGGCTGGAAGCAATCTATGTTCTAAATGAACTCAACACTTCCATTACAGCTAATCAGCTATTTAACATCCGGGAAATTAAACGCACTTATCCTTTAATCAGCAGCGGTATTTTGGCGGCTGATGTGTTGAGCGGATTTTCTTTGCCACTCTTGCAGTCCTGGATCGGACTCTCTAACGTTATTTTGTTGGCAAGTTTGATGCTGCTGGTTGGGGCGGGGATCTTGTTTTATCTCAGTGAGGCATACCAGCAAGCCTTTCCTGACTCTCCCAAGCGTAGATTGCAGGAAACTCAACATGACTTTACGGCGCGTCGTCTACGAGGTCCGCTTCAGCGCTATGTCATTTTGATCGTCGCTTTTTTTGTGATGGCGCAGATTTTGTCGCTGCTGGTTGATTTTCAATATCTCAGTCAGCTAGAGCAAAACTTGAGCGTTTCCGATATTGCGGCTTTTTTAGCGTTATTTAGCGGCATTCTCGGCATCTTTGAGCTGATTACACAGTGGTTTATTTCAGGGCGAGCAATTGAGCGGTTGGGGGTGTTTGCGATCGCCATTCTCCCCCCGGCCCTGCTCACGGTGCTCAGCTTTCTCTCCTCCATCGACTTGCTGCGGCTATTTTGGGGCGTCATCATTCTCAAGTTTTTAGATGAACTGCTGCGCTACACGCTGCTAGCGAGCATTGGCCCGGTTCTCTTTCAACCCATTCCCGATACGGTTCGCAGTCGCATTCAGTCTACAGTTCGGGGGATTGCTGAACCGATTTCTTCAGGCTTAACTGGCGCTGGAATCTTAATTACCATCTGGCTTTGTCAGCGGCTTTTTCCTAACGTAGACGCTAATCTATTTCAAAACCTGGAGAGCCGAGTCTTTCTATTTCAAATTTTTATTTTTGCAGGGGTCTGGCTGGGAGCCGTTCTGCTGTTGCGCTCTAGATATCTGGGGCTGCTGGTACTCAGTGCAGAACGGGGACAGTTGAGCCTATCAGATGTAGATTTGCGAACATTTAAGCGGGCGGTTGTGGAAGCGCTCGATCGCCCTGGTACTGAGGCGGACAAACATTCTTGCATTGAGTTACTCGCCCATATCGATCCCAAAAATGTTGGCGAGGTGCTGTCTCCGCTTCTGCCAAATATGTCTCCTGCTTTGCAGCGTCAGAGTTTGGAGACAATGCTCAACTTTCCCAATCCGATTTACCTGGATCGAGTCAGGGCGCTGATTCAGCAATCTGACTTGCAGCCAGAAGTTTTGGCAGTTGCTTTGCGCTATGTCTGGCTGACGGAACCCGATCCAGATATGCAGGAGTTGCGACCTTATCTGAAGTCGGAGGTTGATCCAGTTGTGAGAGGAACAGCCGCTTCTCTCATGCTCAGGCGTGGCAATCCTCGTCAAAAGGCAGAAGCAACGGATACGCTGCGACGAATGTTGACCCATATGCGGGAACGAGAACGGGTGATGGGCTGTCGGGCGCTAGGTGAGGCAGTTTATTTGCAAGCGCTGCGGCTGTATATCAGACCGCTACTGCAGGATCAGTCGTTGCGGGTGAGGTGCGCTTTGCTGGAGGCGATCGCCGCCACTCACTTAGAGGAGTACTATCCTTCACTCCTGCGCGGATTGCACTACAAATCTACCCGTGAGGCGGCAATGCGGGCGTTGGTGCGTCTAGAAAATGATGCGATCCCAATGCTAATCGAACTGGCAGAAGACGTTCGCAAACCGGAGCTAATCAGAACCTATGCGCTGACGGCAATTGGTCAAATTGGCACGATAGAAGCATTGAATGCACTGGTCGCTCAACTGATGACTGCCTGGGGAGCAACTCGTCGCAACATTCTGCGAATTCTGCTAAAGCTACCGCAAGAGATTGGCATTGATGCAGTTGCCGATATCTTAGGGCGAAGCGGGGTTGAGAATCTAATTAATCAGGAATTGCTGTTCATTGGGCAAGTTTACGCAGCCCTGCTGGACTTGACTCCAGAAAGAGTGTCTGGGCGCGAAGCAGATTTGCTGCGGCGATCGCTGAATGATGCTCAGGTCGATGCATTCGAGCGGCTATTTCTGCTGATGCGGTTTCTCTATCCTTCTAGCGCAATTCAGGCAGCATCCTTTAACCTCCAGTCTGACTCCCACGACAGCATGGCAAGAGGGCTGGAAATTTTGGATAATACCCTCGACATTCCCAGTAAACGAGCCCTGTTGAGCATCCTCGATCGCCGCTCTACACTTGAGAAGCTGGAAAGTTTAGCAGAGATTATGCCTTACACGCCGATGTCGCCCAGTCAGCGGTTACGGCACTTATTGGAGCTACGCAGCTTTTTGTCAGACTGGACGCTATCCTGCTGTTTTCACCTGGCCCGTCAAGCTCGCTGGAGCGTCACTTCAGAGCAAACCCTGTCTTGCTTGCGCCACCCGACAGGGTTTGTGCGGGAAGCTGTGCTAACTTACCTGAAAGTTGCTTCACCCAGAGTGCTGCCAGAACTGCTGCCGCTGTTGCAGAACGATCCAGATCGTTTGGTTGCAGCTCAAGTACGCCAAATGATGGCAGAATTAGGGCTTGAGCCATTGAACGCTGCAATTTCTGGTGTTGAGGGGCAGTCAAATGGTGCGGTACGGTTGCCCGGTCATTCTGGGCTTGAGCCGATCTAGGCGATCGCCACGACATTGACTGACAGACAAAAAAAGCTTGAAAATGGGCAAGCTAGTGGCAGACCGCTTGTCTCACTTGCCGTTTTTGGGGGTATGCATCTATAGGGAAAGGTGAAAGCGGTGTGGCTTGGTTCAAGCAAGATTGCCCAGGGAAGTTTTAATATCGGTTTTCTATGCTGACTAGCGTTGATCGTCTACTGTTTGTTCGGGGAGTTCCAATTTTTACAGAGCTACGGGATGATTTTCTCGTCCGGTTAGCTTCCATCATGGATGAGCTATCTTTCCCAACCAAGCACACCATTTTTACACAGGGGCAAGAGGGCCGATCGCTCTATATTTTGGTGTCTGGGCAAGTGCGGGTTCACATTGGCAATCACGAAATTGTTAGATTTCAGCAGGGAGACAGTTTTGGCGAAATGTCGCTGTTTGATGCAGAACCTCGCTCCGCTTCAGTCACCACTTTAGAACCCTGCGAATGCTTGATGCTGACCCAACAGCAGCTCTATGAAGCGATCGATGAAACCCCTGGCATTGCGGTGAACATTATTCGCTTGCTGTCTCGACGGATTCGAGAACTTAATCAAAAAATGAACACGCTGCAAGATGGCGATGGACACAGATTGCCTTCTATGATTCAAGAAAAGCTAGCAGAGCTTTGATCTTGATGATGCAGAGGAGAATTCAGTGTCGCGTGAACGTATTGCCCCCGGTCCTGGGCAGGAGTCTGTTTGGGATTATCCCCGTCCTCCCCGGCTAGAAGACTCAACCAAACACATTCAGATTATTTTTAACGGTGTGGCGATCGCCGATACCCATCGCGCCAAGCGGGTATTAGAAACCAGTCACCCGCCGGTTTACTACATTCCGCCTGAAGACATTCAGCAGCAGTACTTCAAGCAAACTTCGCGCTCAACCTTTTGTGAGTGGAAGGGACAGGCAGCTTACTACACGATTCAAGTCAACGATAAGCAGGCTCAGGATGCGGCATGGTTTTATCCATCTCCCACTTCCCGCTTTGCTTCGCTCAAAGACTACGTAGCGGTTTACCCTAGCCGTATGGAAGCTTGCTATGTGGACGGCGAACAGGTGCAGCCCCAGCCCGGTGACTTCTACGGCGGCTGGATTACCAAGGATATCGTCGGTCCATTCAAAGGCAGTGCCGGAACCTGGGGCTGGTAAGGAGCAATTTTCCAACCCAATCCATACCCCTAGACATCCCGTAGGGGCGTTTCGCGGAACGCCCCTTCCAGCGTTGCTAGTTGGCAGCAATGCCCTCCTGACGGGCAGCTCGCTGGACAGCAGCGGCGACTGTTGGGGCAACTCGCTCGTCAAACACCGAGGGGACGATGTGCTCGGAGTCAAGTTCAGAGGGATTGATCAGAGAGGCGATCGCCATCGCAGCTTCTAGGTACATCGTGGTGGTCATTGCCGCGGCTCGGCAATCCAGCGCTCCCCGAAAGATTCCAGGAAACGCCAGCACGTTGTTGATCTGGTTGGGGTAGTCGCTGCGTCCAGTTGCCATCACCGCTACGTCGTCTTCTACGAGTTCTGGCTGAATTTCCGGGATCGGGTTTGCCATTGCAAATACAATCCGGTCTTTCGCCATCGATCGCACCATTTCTGGGGATAACACTCCAGGCGCACTGACTCCCAAAAATACATCTGCGCCAACCATTGCATCTGCCAAGGAACCGCTCTGATCAACAGCAAACTCGCGCTTTTGCGCAGTTAAATCGGTGCGGCTGTGGCAAATAATGCCGCGTGAGTCGCACATCCAAATTGCTGTAGCTCCGGCTTTGTGCAAGAGACGGGCGATCGCCACCCCTGCTGCGCCTGCTCCGTTAATTACAATTCGGACCTGCTCTAGCGGCTTTTGCACAAACTTCAGCGCATTGAACAAAGCTGCCAGAGTGACAATAGCGGTGCCGTGCTGGTCGTCATGAAAAATCGGAATGTTTAACTCTCGCTGAAGTCGAGCTTCGATTTCAAAGCAGCGAGGGGCGCTAATGTCTTCCAGGTTGACCCCACCAAACACAGGCGCAATATTTTTTACCGTTTCAACGATCGCATCGGTATCTTGTGTATCTAGGCAGATGGGGAAAGCATCAATCCCAGCAAATTCGCGAAACAGCATGGCTTTGCCTTCCATTACGGGCAAAGCACCTTCTGGACCTAAATTGCCCAATCCCAATACAGCGCTGCCATCGGTGACGATCGCCACCGTATTGCTTTTGATCGTCAGTGCATAAACCTGTTCTGGATCTTGAGCGATCGCCGTACAGATTCTCCCCACCCCCGGTGTATAAGCCATCGCCAAATCGCCCTGAGTCTTTAGCGGAATCCGGCTCTGGACGCTAATTTTGCCGCCGCGATGTAGGTTGAAGGTGCGATCGTAAACGCTGATTACCTTGATGTCTGTGAGCGCTTTCACGTCTGCCACTATCCGTTCAGCATGTTCAGTGCTGTAGGCATCAACTGCAATGTCTCGAACCAGAGTTTTACGATTTTGCTCAATTAGGTCAATCTGCCCGATGTTGCCTCCAGCAGCGGCGATCGCCTGCGTTACACAAGCCAGCGTTCCTGCCCGATTAGGAAGCTGAAAACGAATCGTTAGACTAAAACTAGGATTGGGTGTCAGGCTGACCATACTGCTGCCGCTGCTCTCCTTGGATAAAAAATACGAGTCGATCTAGTCAGGACTTTAATGCTACAGCTTTGAGCCTGTTCCTGATTGCTCTACCCAGGAATTTCTCAAAGACTAATGCTGTACGCAAGCCCTTCACAGCTTAGGCTAGCGATAAACTCATGACTGTACTCCGTCACACCGAGTAGATCAATTTCACCTGTATGCCAAGTCTCTACGTCGAAATCGAGATTGACGCGCCCCGCTCAGCAGTCTGGCAAGCATTGCTCAACAAGCAAGATTGGCTTCGGTGGAATACCTTTCTCTATGATCGTGATCCGGTTCAGCCCTTCGAGCAAGGCAAAATGGTCTGGCTATCGCTCAAGCGAGTTTCCCGCGAGGAGGAAACCGAGTTTCAACCTACGATTACCCTACTTCAGCCGGAAGTGTGTCTCCAGTGGCTTTCCTCTGCTCCCGGATTTCGCAACGAGCATGTCTTTGAGCTACTAGATATTGGCAAACGCACCAAATACATTCACCGAGAAAACTTTTCTGGACCGTTAACCCGTCTGTTTTTTCCCTTCATTCGCCAGGATGAACAGCAAGGCTTAAGAAGAATGGCGCAAGAGCTGAAGCAATATGTCGAACGTTCCTAAAATTTTAGTTAAGGTTCGACCTCGTTCCCAGCTAGTCGCGAGGCTCCGCCTCGTGAGGAGGCACCTCTAGTTGAGCATTATGAGGCGGAGCCTGGGAACGAGGGAAAGAAGTAATGGATTAGATAGACATCTGTTGGCGCTGGTAGAGCGACCAGTACAGTCCCTTCTGCTGAATCAATGAGTCGTGCGTTCCTCGTTCAGCAATGACACCCTTTTCCATTACCAGAATTAGGTCAGCTCGTTTAAGCGGTGCAAAACGGTGAGCAATCAAGAACATCGTGCGGTCTTTGGAGACGCGCTGGAGGTTTTCTAGCACCTGCTGCTCGGTTTCTGCGTCAAGGCTGCTGGTGGCTTCATCCAGGATCAGGATCGGAGCCTGAGAGAGAAACAGCCGTGCCAGGGTAATTCTTTGACGCTGTCCACCAGAAAGGGCAGTGCCCCGTTCCCCTACGCCCGTTTCATAGCCATCGGGTAAATCGCAGACAAAATCATGGGCAACAGCCATACGAGCAGCTTCTACCACCTGCTCTGCCGTTACTTCAGGATTTCCCAGCGTGATGTTTTCCAGAATGGAGCCGTTGAATAGGAAATCCTCTTGCAGCACAACGGCAATTTGAGTCCTGAGCGAGGACAGGTCTGCACTTTTAATGTCAAACCCGTCTATCAAAATTCGCCCTGACTCAGATTGGTAGAGCCGCTGAATCAGTTTGGAGAGGGTACTTTTACCAGAACCACTGCGTCCAACAATGCCAACGAACATGCCGGGTTCTACGTCAAAGGAAACGCCACGCAAAATCGGCTCCTGGTTCGCCTGATAACGGAAAAATACCTGGTCAAAGTTGACCTGTCCTCTCAGCGGCGGCAACACCAAACCCGTTCCGGGTTCTGCTTCGGGGGCGACGTTGAGAATGTCGCCAATGCGGTCAACGGCAAGCAGCACTTCTTGGAGGTTTTGCCAGAGCTGCACCAGGCGCAACAGAGGGCCTGTGACTCTAGCGGAGAGCATTTGAAAGGCAACCAGTTGACCAATGGTGAAGTCCTGGTTGATCACTAGCCTTGCACCAAACCAAAGAATTAGCAGTGCCGAGAAACTGGTGAGGAAGTCACCGATGTGGTTGCTGATGTTAGCGGTGGTGGTGGCTTTGAATCCCGTGCGAATGAAGCGGGCGTAGAGCCCTTCCCAGCGATCGCGCGATGTCTTTTCTGCCGCGTGAGCCTTAACCGAGTGAATCCCCGTTACCGTCTCCACTAGAAAAGATTGGCTGTCAGCACTGCGGTTAAAGGTTTCATTCAGCCAGTTTCGCAGGATGGGGGTGCTAATCAGCGTCAAAATCGCGAATAGTGGGATCACTGCTAACGCTACTCCGGTTAGGCGAGCGCTGTAGTAGAACATCACCGCCAGGTACACCACCGAGAAAATGCTGTCGAGGATAACGGTCAGAGCAGTGCTGGTGAGGAATTGACGGATTTCCTCCAGTTCTTGCACTCTAGCGACCGTGTCTCCTACCCGCCGCGCCTCAAAGTAGGACAGTGGCAGCCGCAGCAAATGCCGGAAAAGCTGGGCAGAGAGCCCCAAATCGAGCCGATTGGTCGTATGGGTGAAGATAAACATCCGCAGGGTGCCCAGCAGCGCCTCGAAGATGGCAACGGCAAGTAGGGCAACTGCCATCACATCCAGCGTGGCCAAACTTTCCTGCACCATCACCTTATCGATCACCACCTGCGTGATCACCGGAGTCGCCAGCCCCAGCAGTTGCAGGGTGAAGGAAGCCAGCAGCACTTCCCCTAGCAGATTGCGAAACCGCCAGACGGCAGGCAAAAACCAGGTCAGGCTGAATTGTTCTTGCTTTTGAACAAGTTCGACCTGCCAGAGCTGCCCATCCCAGACTTCCTCTAGCATCGCTCTGGGAATGCTTTCGCAGGTCTGGCTAGGATTCATTGGATCGGCAATGACGAGGCGATCGCCCCTCACTGCATACACCACCACCCAGCGCTCTTGCCGCCACCGAATCAGCCCCGGCAGGGTAAGCTGCCGCAGGTCTTGCCAGTTGCTCACTAAAACCCGTCGCAGTTGCAGCCCCAGCTTTTCGCCTGTGTCCGCCAGATCTTTAGGGCGTTGTCCTCGGAGTTGACGCTGCACCCATTCCAACTGAGCCGGAGTCTCTAGGTGCTGACACAACATCGTCAGACAGGCAGCAGCGGTGTTGATTGCCGATACAAAGGGATAGCCAGAAACAGGCTGCGGTGCGGTCGAAAATTCGGGCTGATAGCGCGATCGCAGCGTTAGCCAGAATTGTTTGATTTCAGGAGTAGCGATCGCCTTCCAGACCTGAGCATCCCATTGAATTAGGACGACTTCTTTACTGGAAGCTCTAGCTTTCCACTGGTCAGTTAGTTCTGGAAAATCGCCAAACCAGTCACCCGACTTCAGCACCGTTGGTTTGCCCTGATCAGGAATCAGGCGAACATTCCCCGAAATCACTAGAAACTGGCTTCCAAGTGTATCTGTAGACCAGATCACCTCTCCTAACCCGCAATAGCGAGTCCTTGCCTGATCTTTAAGTCGAATTTGCTGTTCGGCAGATAGCCAGTTCAGCGGGGGAGAATCCCACGGAATGCTGGCTAGCTGGTCATCAGTAATCATGAGCCCACCTGTAGCTTAATCGGCAATCCCTGAATTTTGTCCATCAGCCATTGTTCAAATAGCTCGTCTATCAGGGTTTGCCTTAATTGCAGATCGTCAAGTGAGGCTGGAAGAAATTCTTCCACGCGAAATAATCCCCACCGATCTTCCATTCCCAGTGGTCCGACAATTTCTCCGGACTTCGCCAAATCAACTGCCGCCCGAAGCGTATCTGGCATTGTCCCTCGGCTGATTGGACCGACCATGCCGTTTACGATGCGGTCATCGGTCAGGGAATATTCCCTAGCAAGCTGTTCAAATTTTGCGCCTTCTTCTAGAATTTGGCTTCTCAGTTCCTCAGCCAGTTCTTTATCGACGACGATGATGCGGGACAGCACAACCCGATCTAAGAAAATTTTGCGCTCAATGAAATATTCTTGCAGCTTGGGTAACGCCACATCTTCTTTCAGCTTTCGCAGCTTAAACCCAGAAGAGACCTGATTGTGAAATGTCTCATAATCCATCCCATTGCTAGAGAGCCATTCCTGAAACTGCTTTGGATCAGTAAGCTGCTGCTCCAAGCGAAAATCAATCACAGCCTGCTCAACTGCGGCCGTATTGATTTTAAGGTCTTCACGGGTTTGTAATTCCTGGTCAACGACAAACTGGCGAATGATTTCGCCGATGAATGCGTCGAATTTTCTGCCCGTCTGTAAATATCGAATGGCTTGCCCAAGAGAAATGGGCTGGTCGTCAACAGTCAAAAAGGGTTCGGATGTCATGAATCGGCCAGTTACTCGCTAGCAAACTCAATTATGCCCAAACCCAAAGGTACTTCACCCAAACTTTATTCATTAAGTTAAGTAAAATTACTGGACTACAAACTCAGCCAAGAAGCTAAACAACCTGCTCCATCGTCGTCACAATAAGGGGCAAGCCTGCCATCAAGCCTGCGAGGCAAACCCAGAGGCAAAAAGCTTCAACGTCTTCGTCTTGATTGAGGGAAACCTCCATTGGCACGATCGAAAATGGCAGTACGGTCAGAACTAGAGCAAAGACAAAAGCGTATTCTATGAATGACATGGGATCTCCTTTAAAGTTTGTTGCGGGAAATTGTTATGTCCGGTCTAAATGAGATGAGCCTGTTGAATTACATTGGTGCGGCAAACACTCACCTGTAGGAGCCAAAGCATTCGCGCAAATCTTTGTAGCTATTGAGAGAATGTTTGCTGAGTGCTTTGCCCCTACGAAATCGTGAACTAATTCAATCCCTGTTCTTTGGCGATCGCCACTTCGTCAATATCAGATTCGTATAGTAGAACTGTTGTTTCGCTACCAATTCGACCCATTTCTGGTTCTGGTCCTAACTCCATCTCCACTCGATACATCCAGGTACCAAAAGTAGGTTGAAAGCTTTTGATCGTACCTATACCCCCTAAGAAACTTACCATTTCACTCCGGTTAAATTTGGGTAATACAGGGACTTGATGAAGCGTAGGAGCGATCGCTATTCCATCCAAATCTCTGGTGCTACAGCCAAGCTCTTGCTGAATTAATAGAGTATTCATGATTCTAATTTGAAGATTAAAGAATTGAATGTTTTGTTGTTGAACTCAGCTATTAACACTGTTCAGCTATAGCTAGTACCTGAATAACGCTGATGTCCAACAACCAATGATTATTGACCAGGTGTATCACACACCGATTTAGATAGATTTCGCAGCGTATCAATTTCTGCAAGGGCGTGCCGCAGCGTGCCCCTACCCACATCTTTAGATACAGCTGGTATCAGATAACCAAAAGCAATACACGTTAATAAGTGGTTGAAAACGGATTAACTGAAAGAGTATTAATGTCTAAATAAAGCCACCAGTTCTCTAGCCTGGGAACTGGGTATTAATGTCCAACCCGCTTTCATCAATTTCTGATAAGTTGCCCAACCTTTTGAACCCCCAGGAATCTTGTAATCTGGAGCGGCAAACTGGGGATAGGCAGTATAAGGCAACCAGGGTTCATTCGGTTGAGCTTTTAAGTGTAAAATTTTCTCCCCGTCTTTCCCAAGTTTAGATAGCCAGCACATTTGACCAACCATAATAAATTCTCCACTTGTTCAGAGAGGAAGCTTAAACTTGGAGCACATTCATAGGAGTTTTATTAAGGTTACTTCGGTAAATAGAAACAGTTTTTGGCTAACAATCTAGGCTGAATTCGTGTGTAGAAATAAAGATTGTTTAAGCAATAGTTTGGTTCTATCTAGCTGCGATCGCCTTTCTACTTCTATAAACACGCTCGTAGTAAAACTTCCATTTAACTGCTCCAAAGTCATTCATTAGAGTAGTATCTAGGTTTTAGCTAAAAATTAGGGGTAAATATCTCTGTCAAGAGTTTTGCTTTAGATTCAACTCTATAGATCTACAGAAGCAAGACTCAAGGAAGTCTTTCGCTCTTAGGGAATAGAATTAGGCAGTGTTGTGCAACACAAACCTAACTGCCAGTTTCCGCCTCTGTCCGTGAGAACCGCAGCCCTACTTAATTTGCGAACAAGACGCCATTTGTAAAGACAACTATGCTCCAAATGGATGCCTTTACAAGTTCTTTTCGGGTAGATTCCATCAAATTGAGAGATCAGCAGTCCGGGGGTAGCGCTCCATCAACTCCTGTACCTGCTCAGCATGATAAGAACTGCGGGTCAGAGGCGAGGAAACAACCTGAAGGAAACCGATAGATTCACCAAATTGCTGCCACTCAGCAAACTGCTCAGGCGTAACAAACTGCTGTATGGTCAAATGCTTAGACGTGGGCTGAAGATACTGTCCAATCGTCAAAATGTCGCAGTCTACCGATCGCAGATCTCGCATTACCTGACGTACTTCTGCATCAGTCTCGCCCAGACCTACCATAATTCCCGATTTGGTGTAGAGCCAGGGAGCAATTTGGTGCGATCGCCTCAACAATTCTAGAGTTCGCTCATAGTCTCCCTGAGGACGAACCCGTCGATATAGTCGTGGAATGGTCTCCATATTGTGGTTCAGCACATCCGGCCGTGCTTGCAGAATCACTTCCAGAGCTTCCCAGTTCCCACACAAATCTGGAATCAAAACCTCAATGGTAGTCTTAGCAGAAACGACCCGGATTGTTTCGATGCACTGAACGAATTGAGATGCACCGCCATCCGGTAGGTCATCGCGATTCACAGATGTAATCACGACATGGTTTAAATTCATCCGGCGAACCGCTTCTGCCAACCGAGATGGTTCAGTTGGGTCAAGTGCTTGAGGTTTCTTCTCAAAATCAATGTCGCAGTAGGGGCAGGCTCGCGTGCAGGCTGGACCCATGATCAAAAAAGTTGCGGTGCCGTGACTAAAGCATTCACCAATGTTGGGGCAGGAAGCCTCTTCACAAACTGTATTCAGCGACAGGTCACGCAAAATTTCCTTGACACTGCCAACCCGCTCCCACTGAGGCGCTTTAACCCTTAACCAATCTGGCTTAACAGTCACGCTTAACCTTACCCAAACGTTAACAAATCTAATCTTAGCAAGAGTCAGGACTTGAAATCAGAGCCACAAGTGAATGACTTGGATACCCGTTTGCTGTGATAGGCTAGTGTAAAGTTGAAAAACTACGGGATGTAGCGCAGCTTGGTAGCGCACCTCGTTCGGGACGAGGGGGTCGAAGGTTCAAATCCTTTCATCCCGATTTATCCATTAATGTACATTAAGGAATTAATGGGCAGTTTTAAAGAATTAATTTCACAGTTTGCATTCGATGACCTATTTGCAGTGGTTGTGTCGCAAAAACGGGATAACGGTAAGGTAGACAAGCCCAACTCTACCAGCTCGCTCTCCAATGTCTCCTCCTAGTCTGTTCAAGTGGCGGCATTTCTTGCCCCAAATCATCTTGCTGAACATGCGGTGGTACTGCCGCTATTCACTCAGCTAGCGGAACCTAGAGGAGATGATGCAGGAGCGCGGCATGGGAGTGGATCACTCAACCATCAACCGCTGGGTTTTACGGTAAGGACCAGAACTGGACAAACGCATTCGACCGTACCTCAAACCCACGAATGATTCCTGGCGGGTGGACGAAACTTACATCAAAGTCAAGGACGTGTGGAAGTATCTGTATCGTGCGGTCGATTCGGAGGGTAGTACCCTCAACTGTATGCTGAGCGCCAAGCGAGATGGCAAGGCAGCAGCACGATTCTTTCGCAAAGTGCTCAAAAGTCAGCATACCCAAGCACCACGGGTCATCACCGTGGATAAGAATGCCGCTTACCCAGGCGCAATGGAGACGCTCAAAGCGGATGAGGCGATTGATCCACAGACCCAACTGAGGCAGAGCAAGTATCCCAATAACATTATTGAGCAGGATCATCGGCACATCAAGCGCATTGTGAAACCGATGATGAGATTCAAGTCGTTCAATAGTGCCAGAAGAACTCTGGGTGGGATTGAAGCGATGAATAGGATTCGTAAAGGACAAGTGAATGGAATCGATCAGGGGGATGGTGTCTCTCAAGCCAAATTGATTGATGCGCTCTTTGGAATTGCTGCTTAAGGGAATGTAAACCTTACCGATCGTTTGCCCTTAACAAGTTTTTGCGACACAACCCTCAAATGTAGCAATCATCATAACCTGCTTCTTTAGCAATCGCTCTATATTCTTTACTATTCCAAGAGTGATGAAATACCACTACTTTGACAGAGGTTAGTGTTCCTGGTGGTAAAATTTGCTCTACAACTTCCAGTGCTTCTTCAGAAGTCATCATTGAACCTCCTAAATCAGCCCTTGACGTAAAGCAACTACAGCAGCCTGTACACGATGGTCAACTCCAAGTTTGTTGAAGATACCACGTACATGAGTTTTTATAGTGTTGTGGCTCAGATATAGATGGGCTGCAATTTCAGAATTACTTTGACCTTCTGCCATGAGTTTCAAAACTTCCAATTCACGAACTGAGAGGTTGTGAGTAGACGTTAAAGACATTGAGGAGGAATATTTTATTCTTTCTTCCGCCATGAGTTTCAAAACTTCCAATTCACGAACTGAGAGGTTGTGAGTAGGCGTCAAAGACATTGAGGAGGAATGTTTTATTCTTTTCATGAAAACCTCTAATATTGTGCTAGAACTGCTAACCATTGATATACAAATCAATCACGATTTTGCTGATGGCTATACCTCACGCAACTGCTTTGTGGGTAGAGATTGCAAATCCAAAGTGAGGTAACAAAGATACCCACTGGACTCTAACGTAATTGAATCCACTTACACAGGTTCCATGTAAAAGCGTATCCGCTCAATTTGATCCGCTCGTATACCAAGAATACTCTGTTCATAGGTAGCATCCTCAGGCAGAAAAAGCTGTCCTGTGAGCAGTACGGAGTTAAACGATCGCAAGTAAGTAAACAAAATCAATTACGTTGTCTTTACCAAATTCTTTCGGCACTTTCTCAAGGTTTTGATGGCGAAAGCCCTTAATTCGACAATCTTCCCGTCACGAAAGCGCCAGATGTCACAGTACAAGTAATCAGTCGCCTTCCCGTCTTCGTCCTTCATGGTGATGTCGCCAATTGCCGTAACGAAATCACTCTCAGCGATGAAGTGAGCAACCCTAAACCTGGGCGGCTCTACGTATGTCGTTGCCATCCATTGGCGAACGGCTTCTTTTCCGTTCAGGGTCTTGTCGCCTACAAACGTCCATTCCGTGTCGTCGGCGCAGAACGACAAGAATCCTTCATAGTTGCCTTGGGCGATCGCCGCGTTTGCCGCTTCTCAAATTGCTTTATTGTTCTCTGACATCTGAATCTCTCCTCTGTTCAAAGCAAAAAAGTGGTGTGAGTTATTATGCTGTTGCCCCTCACTGGTTTACTTCTAAGGACTGGTAAACGGCCTACATTGAACCACCTTCACATTTCGCAGATAGTTCAACTGTGGCTCGAAGTCAGTCGGGCAGAAGACATAAACATTGTCCTGTGACCGGCTGATGACTAAACGGTAGCTGGGTGGAATCCCTTCAGAACCTTCGATCACTTCGATTCTGGGAATCACTTGTGAACTGACTTGAGCCAGGGATGGAAAATTGAACAGTAAGAGTACGCCGAACAAAATTGCGATCGTAGTTGTGATTTTGGTTGAAAGAATCTTTCGGTTCATGAGAAATCTCCTGTGGCTTATGGTTGTGTAATGTTCTGTTGTTTCCAGGGAAGCGGCGATCGATAGGGGTTTTCGTGCATATCCAGGACTTCCCAAGTTGTAGGATTGACTTGCCCTGTGACTGGAATTTCGTACCGTTGCTGTAAATCTCGTATTGCAGAAGCTGTAATCTCATCAAAGATGCCATTGACAATCGCACCATTTGGATTGCCTAATCTCACGCCTGCGGCTCCTAAAAAGCCATTGTCAAGAAGAATACGCTGCAACAGTTCCACGTCTCTGCCGCGATCGCCTTGGCGCAAGGTAGGTAAGGTTAAATCAGTGTAGGCAGTGGCGATCAGAATGGGGGAGGTTTGTTGTGGAGGAATGCGGTGTGCTATCGCGGGATGAGTGAATGAACCTCCGAGCAATCCTGTCGCGATCGTGAGTAATCCGAAAATGGTTTGAAGTTTCATGATTGTCCTCCTGATAGCTCAGTTCTAGTTAGCATCAATTTCGTGTCGGAGTTATTACTCCATCTGCTTGCTCCGATCGGTGTAGAGCAGCGCTGTCGCTGATGCAAAACTCACGGAACAATTGCAGTAACGCGGATTTCAATCCGCATCGTTGGCAGTCCAAGCGCCGCGACGTCTACCTCTGTCCAAATAGGAGCATGGTTGGGCATGTAATGACGAAATAGCTTGACCATCACCTCGTTAACTTCAGGGGGAAACCCGCCGACATGGTAAGAATTGACGTGGATAACATGCTCCCAACCCGCCCCGGCAGTCTCCAGGGTTCGCTCTATGTTCCGAAACGCCTGGGCGATCTCATCCGCAAGCGATTCTGGAATTTGCAGATTGTCATCCCAGCCGCCTTGACCTGATATCTCCACGCGATCGCCAATTTTTACCGCTTGCGAGTAATGCAAGTTATTCAGCATGTATTCCCCATAACCGGGGGTAACAAAAAACTTGGGCTTATTCATGGTGTTCCTCATGTAATACGTTTGACTCTATCTCGCGTTGCTGAAACGAGTTTGTTTCGGCATCATCTGATTTAGACCCTAATGTTCAGAATTCACTTGCTGTGTAATCACAATGATTTCTGCAAACAGTAAGGCAACTATTAGCCGCGAAAACGCTTGTAAAATGGCTTCTATTGCCCAGTTCTGACTCTGAACTTCCCAGAGCATCCAAACAATATTGAATCCAATCACCAACCAGGGTAGAATGACCACTGAATTCTGCCTGCGATAGAAGCGGATCGTCGTCTCGTGCCAAAATGGGAAGGTACTGAAGAGACAAACGAGGTAGGACACTCCTGCACTGATGAACAGGCTTGTTTGAAGACCTGAAGGCAGGTTTGGGTATCCAAGCGCGATCGCTGTCAGACAAACTCCCAGCGCGAGATACAGGAAAGTAAACAAGGTAAATCGTTTCATTCTTTGCAAATAAAGCTCAGCGATAATCTATTCCTGTGTGGCTGACATAACTCAGCCGATGAGCAACAATTAGTCCACATGCAGCACAGCCTTGCCTGAAAATCTGCGCCCGATCAAATCAGCCGCTGTTACGCCTGCTTCACGCCATGAAACTGCTCGATCGATGTGCGTTTTGAGCCGCCCCTGCCCAACTAACCTCAGTAGACGAGCCAGCCCAGAACTAGCACTTTCCATCTCTACTTCGGTGTACAGCGTGAACCCGTAAAGCGTGCGCTGTCCTCCATTCTCGAAATAGAAGTCTGGTAGGGACAGCTTCATCTCGTTGCCGCTGCTACTGCCATAACAAACGCAGGTGCCTCCTTTAGCCAAAAACGCAGTTAGCGTCCCGACCAATTCACCTCCTACTCCATCAACGATCAGTCGATAAGGCGCGAACTGCTTGGCTTCTTGTCCGGTTTCGGTTAGCACCACTTCATCTGCGCCGTAATCTCGCACAAATGCTTCTTGCGCTGGCTGACGAATTTGGGCAACGACGCTAGCTCCCATAATCTGAGCAAGCTGCATGGCGAAGAGTCCCACTCCCCCTGTTGCCCCTGTGATCAACACTCGACTTCCTGGTAAACGAGATCCCTTTTCCACTGCATACAGTGCCGTTAACCCCGCGACGGGCAGTGTGGCGGCATCGGTATCTGATACGCCCTGAGGAATGACAGCCAGAAAGCGAGTCGGAATTGCTACATATTCTGCCCAGCCCTCCGAGCGGATGGAGAGGGCAACAATTTTTGTCCCTGTGGGTGGGCCACTACCGTCCTGTGCTGTTTGTTCAACAACGCCAACGACATCCCAGCCAATCGGAGTGCCCAGTAGATCATTTTGCGATCGCTTAAGTTCGCCCCGATTCATCGAAAATGCCTTGACGCGAATCAAGCACTCGTTAGCCTTCGGAGTAGGAACTTCAGTGTCTTGAAAGGTGAGGTTGCCAACGGCATCTGGTGAACTTACGAGTCTACGCATAGTCATATCCTTGTGTGTAGAGGGCTATAGTTTTATGAGTTCAACGTCTTTTCGATACGACGATCGGGAATGAGCCACAGGACTGCAACCAGAACGTATAATGCACATGCAAGCCAAGAGATTGCAAAAGCAAGTGGAATTGAAACTGCATAAGTCAATACTGATAACTTGCCTTTAAAATTCCGACCAAGAGCGTTTGCAAGTGTGGAATCTTGACCGTGGTGAAAAACAAGTGTGCGGGTCAGAGTGAAGTAGGCGATCGCAGCCAACAATAGAACCACACCGTAAAGCGCCACAGGCAACGCAGCAAAGTGATTTTCACCCATCCATGCGGTGACAAAGGGAAATAATGATAACCAGAACAACAAATGTAGGTTTGCCCACAAAGTTGAACCATTCACTTGTCGGACTGCCTGAAACAGGTGATGGTGATTGTTCCAGTAGATACCAACATGCACGAAACTCAACACATAGCTTAAAAAGGTTGGAATCAACGGACGTAGTGCAGCTAAATCTGACTCATGAGGTATTTTTAACTCCAGTACCATAATGGTGATAATAATAGCGATTACCCCATCACTGAATGCTTCTAACCTACCTTTAACCATTTTTAGATATGCTCCTTGTTTGCTTACCACGTTGTATAACTGCCGTTTGCAAAAATGGTTGTCCGGTTATCCACTATCCATTCAGTATCTCTAAGTGGCAGCAGATCGCCTCAAACTTTGTATCAAGGTCGCGAACTGGTAAACGGCTTACATTGAATCGGCTTCACCACGAAGTGTAATGAGTGAAACTGCTTGATTGCTTTCAGATTCTTATTTCATTCGCAATTGTTGCCGAATTCTTTGCTTACTCCCGCGATTGAAGCGAAGCCTGCTTGATATCTGTAACGAGATGGGTTACTTGACGTTGAGCCTCTTCACTCAGCGAGTCAAACTCGTCCAAGAAGAATTGCCGTTCTAGGGTCAACTTCTGGGCATTGAGTAGCCCTTCAATCCGCCAATCTTGATCACGTTTCATCACGACGAATAGCTGCATCGAATCTCGTGACCTGTATATAGAACGATGGCTAGGTTGTCTACGATCGTGAGCATATTTTAATTGTTCAAGAGTGGTGACATTCGCGTGCCAATTAGTTCAATGGAGCGCATCAGTTGGGCGTGGTTCATCTGCGCGTTGTCCATTTGAAACGTTACTCTCGAAATGCCGCCGAGCGATTCGCTATGACGGCGGATTTTCTCCGCCACTTCTTCGGGACTGCCGACTAGTAACGCGCCGGTCGCACCGCGCTGGGCGTCAAAAGCGGCGCGCGTAACAGGCGGCCAGCCTCTCTCTTTGCCGATTCTAGTGAAGGTTTCGGCGTAGCCTGGAAAGAACTCTTCAACGGCTTGCTCGGTCGTGTCGGCGACATAACCGATTGAATGCAATGAAACTTTCAATGTTTCGGGCGCGTGTCCGGCGCGCTTTCCGGCATCGCGGTATAAATCGACGAGCGAGCGAAAGCGATGCGTTTCGCCGCCGATAATGGCGACCACGAGCGGCAGTCCAAGCATTCCGGCGCGGAGGAAAGATTGCGGCGTACCGCCGACCCCGATCCAGATGGGAAACGGCTTTTGCAGCGGACGCGGATAAATTGCTTGGTTTTCCAGTGCGGGGCGAAATTTGCCCGACCAATTGACCGTTTCATTATCCCGAATTTTGAGCAAGAGTTCGAGCTTTTCAGCGAAAATCTCGTCGTAATCGCCGAGACTAAATCCAAACAGCGGAAAGGCTTCGGTGAACGAGCCGCGCCCGACAACCATTTCGGCACGACCTTTTGAAATCAAATCGAGCGTGGCGAATTGTTGAAACACGCGCACCGGGTCAGCCGCGCTCAGCACCGTAACCGCACTGGTTAGACGGATGCGCTCGGTGCGTGCGGCGGCAGCCGCGAGAATAACCGCGTTTGCCGAATCTAAAAATTCATGTCGATGATGCTCACCGATACCGAAGATATCCAAGCCGGAACGATCCGCCTGCTCTATTCTCTCCAGCAGTTCGGCGACAGACTGCGCGGCATCAGCCGTTTCACCATTTTCACTCGTTCCAACCGAGGCAAAACTGTCAATTCCAACTTCCATATCATTTCCCAAGCGTTTTGCGAATGAAATAGACTTAATCCGAAATAGTAGAAAGCCTTGCTGTACGAGTTAAGCTGCTGTTCTCTCGCTCAGCAAAAAACGCTTAATCATCGTCAGCTCAGAGGGGTCACGCTACTACCGCGATCTGAATCATCAGGGAGCGGAATGAATTCAGTTTCACCGGGAACCGCCGGGAAGCGGCGGTCTTGCCAATCTCGTTTTGCCTGCTCGATACGCGCTGAGCGGCTCGACACAAAGTTCCAGTACTTTGTGCGATCGCCCACTGGTGCCCCGCCGATAATCATTGCTTTTGCCTCAGCCTCCGCCCGGATATCTACTGATTCATCCGGCGCTAAAACGGCTAAACGATATGGCTCTAAAGGCTCTCCATTTATGAACAGTCCAGATGTGACGCTATAAACGGCCCTTTCTAAACCTTCTGTTGGCGCTAGCTGAAATTGACTACCCCCTGTGAAAACGAGCGCTAGGTAAAGAGTAGCAGAGTAGGTTTTAACGGGTGATTGGTGAGACTGGTAGCTACCGGCGATCAAGGTCGCACTGGTGCCTGTTTGAGTCCACCTCGGTAAATCAGTCGCCGGATAATGTGAAAAGCTGGGTTCAACTTCTTCAGCGCTTTCGGGGAGGGCAATCCAGGTCTGAATGCCGTGAAGAGTAGATTCTTTCTCTCTAAAGCTCTCGGGCGATCGCTCAGAATGAACAATACCTTTGCCCGCTGTCATCCAGTTCACCTCGCCCGGAAAAATCTCTTGTACTGTACCTAGACTGTCTCTATGCAGAAGGCTTCCTTCAAACAAATAGGTAACCGTTGCTAAATTGATGTGTGGATGGGGTCTAACATCGACGCCTTTTCCAGTCGGGAAAATAGCTGGGCCTAAGTGATCAAAAAAGATGAAAGGTCCAACCATTTTTAGGGTTTCACTCGGTAAGATGCGATGTACGCTAAACCCACCTAAGTCGTGCTTTTCAGGCGTGATTAATTGCTGAATACTCATTTTTGTCCGATCCATTCTTAGTTGACGTTGTAGACGAAGACACAATCACGCCCTAGCATGTAAACCTACTTCAGCGGGGTGAATCACAGAGTTTTTTCGCAAGCCAGAAAAGCAGCAGATCACTAATTATTCCTGCTGAAGAAAGCCCAGTAACAGGGGATTGACCTGATCGGCGTGAGTCCAGTTGATCGCGTGTGGTCCACCAGGAATGACAACCAGTTGACTGTTTTTAATCAGCTTTGGAAGTCTTGCTGCGGTGGACTCCAGTGGCAGAATGCGATCGCTATCTCCATGAATGATCAGGGTTGGTACATCAATGCGAGGCAGATCATTGAATTAATGATGTGTTTTTGTCTGTTGCATCACAATTGTTAAGCAGCGATCGAGCACCGTCTTAACAATGCTGCGTGAAGCAGACTTCAAGATGGGGCAAGCATTCATTGCCTACCATTACTTCAGAACGACAAGAATCCTTCATTGTTGCCTGAGCGCGATCGCCGCGTTTGCCGCCTCTAAGATGGCTTTAATTCTGCTTCGGTAGCCAGCGCGGTACGCACACCAGCATCGAGATTCATACGGTCTATAACAACCCAAGCTCAGCGACCCGGTCCGCGATGACAGCGTGGATTACAGCCGGAGCGCGACAGCCGGGTTCGCTGCAGTGTCTTGTTAGGCAGCAAAATCACCACGCACCCCGGCTGACGCGACGAAACCAGGCTCCACTTGCTGCTCCTGCTAAAGCGATTGTGGAGTAAGCCGCTAAAAAAGCGACTCCAACAGGGATTAACGGACCGCCGGGCAGAAAAAGAAGCATATACGTCAGTTGACCAAGAATAATACCGGCATAGTGCGACCAAACATGTTTAGGCCGAGCAAAGCCAACGGTAAGGCCAACAATAAGAAGTGCTGCGGAATAATAAAAACCTGTCGCATCCCAATCCCACGGTTCGACCTGCCCGGATAAGGATGGTGACAAGGCCCAGACCATTGCGCCGCCCACAAACGAGAACAAAAAATTTATCGCTAACTCTCTTTTCATTCTTCACCCTCGCTACATAACGACCAAGCTCACCGGACGCAGATAACCTTGAAAACTCAACCGACCAAACTGTAGCGTTCCGGTGCAACGCATGGTTAGGCATCATAGGCTGCTATTACACCTCGAACTCCGGCCGGTTCGGAGCGATTTTGATGGTCCAAGTCCCCTTCTGGCTGAAAGTGCGAGCGGTCGCGAAAGTATCCTCCATGAACTGAAAGTACACGATCTTCCCGTTGTGCACCTTTGCGTGGATCGAGAACGGTGAGGTCACCGCTTTGCTCAGCGAGACCGAGCGGTACGTGAACCTGCCGAACACAGCAACGTTCTCGCCTTCACCGAAGAGGGCGGTAACGGCGAAGTCCTCGATTGCCCACCATTTCTCAACCCGGGAGAACGTATCGATGAACGCTTGGGGACCTTTAGAGGTTCCCGTCCAAGGCAAGATTTGCTTCAGTTCAGGGTTGTCGAAATTCAGGGAAATGTATGTTGCGTCCTCCGCGACGAGCCGTCGGGCCGCCGCCTCGACCTTTTCGATTGCCGTATTTGCCAGAAACTCTTTGATCACTTCGGTCGGTTGGGTACTCATGTTAACAATTCCTTTCTTTAGTTTTGTGGTGGTGAGGCAAAAGACACTTGGGACATTATCATCAACTCCTAAGTTCTCTTTGTCTTAGTTCACTTGAGTGTAGTCAGTTCCAACACTCAACTTCTTGCAGATTCCTATGGAGTTTCTGATGGAGTTAGCGAACCAATTTCAGTGTTGCTTTAGTGAGTCGCTTGAAGTGCTGTATCAAACATTTTGCACTGCCTTTCGACTACTGCGCTACATACCCGCCGTCTACCATCAACGTTTCACCTGTTGTGAACGATGCCAGGTCAGATGATAAAAACAGGACTGCATTTGCAACTTCAAGCGGTGTTCCAATTCGTCCGATCGGGTGAAGTCCTGCCATGTGAGCTTTAACTTCATCCTGTCCACCTGTCGCTGCTTCAAACATATCTGTTTCGATTACCGCTGGTGCAACGACATTGATGCGAATCCCCGCTTTGGCATATTGGAGCGCAGCCGCTTTTGTCAAGCCTATTACTGCACTTTTACTCGCGGTGTAGAGGGGGAAGGTAGGAAATGCAACGACTCCATTCGCAGATGCCGTATTGACGATTGAACCACTTCCCTGTTTCAACATCTGAGCGATTTCATGTTTCATCGACAACCAAATGCCTTTGACATTGACGTTCATCGTGCGATCGTATTCAGCTTCTGTTTGCTCAATCAGTGAAGGATTTTCGCCGATCGTTCCTGCATTGTTAGAAGCAATATCTAACCGACCAAAAACGTCAACCGCTTTATCAACCATTGCTTGAACATCGGCTTCTTTCGTGACATCTGCTTGCACAAAAATCGCCTCTCCGTCAGCCTCCTGAATCAATCGAACCGTTTCTTCACCTTCATCCATTCGACGACCCACCACCACCACCTTTGCTTGTTGCTGGGCATAAGCGATCGCCGTTGCTCTGCCAATTCCCGATGTGCCTCCGGTGACTAACGCCACTTTATCTTGCAGTATCATTCTGTTTCTCCTATTTCAATTTCATCAGTTTGTATCGGATAAGTTTGTCTCAGCAACTCAGTGACTTGTTGTGCGATCGCAATCAGGGCATGATTAACTGAGGAGTCGCGAAGAGAATCAGTCTGAGGTGTACTTTCATGCCTAGAATTATTCTTGCCTTGTACTAATGAACGTGTCATGGAATTATCCTCAATGAAATACCGATTTGTAATTGACTAAATCAATATGCAGGAATTCAGGTGTTGGCATGGTTCAAAAAGCGGTAATTTTGTTCAGCAGAATAGGCAAAGTCTAGCCATCAAAATTAGATGGCTTACAGCACTTACAGGCAAGTCAGATATGAATTGAGAGCAAAGATCGGGGAACTTAATGACTTGCAGCGACAATGGCTGCCATCAACTCTGTTATTTTCCAGCGTCCGGTATACCGAATGTTATTGATAAATAGGGCTGGAACAGTTGTTACTCCACTCTCTACTCCGCCTTCGATGTCTTCATTGATCCGATCGATATGCCTTTGTTTAGATAACTCTTTGAGAAATTGAGGGATATCAAGCCCTAAATCATTGGCGTACTCTACAAGATAACCGTTCTCCAACCTTTGTTGATGGTCAAATAAAGTGTCGTGCATTGACCAAAACTGTCCTTGAGCAGCGGCGGCTTCGGCAGCTTGAGCAGCTCGTTGAGCACGGGAATGAATCTGTGCTTGCGGAAAATGACGGAAGATCAAACATAAATAATCCTCTCCAAAAACAGCACTAAGCTCTCGTTTGATCGCTTTAATCAGCTTGTAAACCTCCGCACTTCTAGGGCATTGATAGTCTCCATACATCACCAGCACTACCTTGGCACTCAGAATACCTTGAATCCAATCTTGAGTTGAAGGGGGTACAAGTAAAGAACTGTGGCTACGATCGTCGCTCATCTTTTTACATCTGTATCAAGCATAGAACCGTGCAATTTACTTGCTCGATCCATTTGCATGACTGCTTGCATAAATTCAATATAGGTGGTCGCCTTCAAGCTGTCACCTATAGCAAGTTAAATTTTTTACAGTGCAAATTGATAGATTAACCGTTCCATCGCAGAGTAGAAGGCTGGCTCTAACTTAAGTTAGACTCCCAATTCGATCGAAAGTACACCCTATAAACTAACAATGCCGCGTTTAACAGCAACAATCACCGCTTGGGTGCGATCGCTCACATCCAATTTATTCAAAATCCGATTGACATGAGATTTAACAGTGCCTTCACCGATACTTAAAGCAGTCGCAATATCGGCATTACTCATCCCCTGTGCTAGTGAACGAAGTACTGCCAGTTCTCGTTCACTCAGTTCTGGATTGCTGAGGCGCTGTACTAACTTTGCTCCCACATCAGGCGGAATGTACTTCTGACCCCGATGAACGGTACGAATGGCATTCAGAAGCTCGTCAGGTTCAGTTTCTTTCAACAGGTATCCTTTTGCGCCTGCCTGCAATCCCCGATAAATATCTTCGTCACTATCATACGTGGTCAGTACAATAATCCGAGCGGATTTAGCAGCAGCACAAATTGCACCGATGGCGGCAACTCCTTCCACTTCCGGCATTCGCAAATCCATGAGTGTGATATCGGGTTGGTGTTCCCAAAATAGCGCGATCGCTTGTTCCCCATTTTCGGCTTGGGCAATCACCTGCATCTCTGGGTCACGGTTAATAATCGTGGCTAATCCTTGCCGAAAGATAGCGTGATCGTCCGCAATCAGAACCCGAATCGGGGGTGTGGGGTGTAGGGTGTGGGGTGTAGGGTGTGAAGTAGTCAATGGTTGTCTATCCCCCTTTGAAGGCTCTGAAGGAGGCGATTGAGTAACCGTCCCGTGCTTCCAGACAAACTCATCAATTCAGTAATGTCATCAATATAATTTAAACTATTAGCAAGGAGAAGCAAAGTTTCTAGTTCTTTGAGACTTCCATTTGCAATACTGAGAAACTGAAGATATTCCTTACGATGATTCCTTCCATATCCTTCAGCAATGTTGGCAGGCACAGAAACACAGGCTCTACGAATCTGTGAAGTTAGTCCATAGATTTCATGCTTTGGTAGTGCTTCTGTTGCTTGATAAGCTTCCTTTGCCAATCGCATTGACACTCTCCAAACCTCCAAATCACGATAACTCTCTAACTTACCCGCACCCCACACCCTACACCCCAACCACAACAATAATTTCTGTTCCTTGTCCAGGTTGACTCCGAATCGTGAGCTGTGCGCCAATGCGCTCTGCCCGTTCGCTCATGCCGAGTAAGCCAAATCCCTCAGAGGATGGAATACTTCCAACTCCAAAGCCCTGTCCATTGTCTTTCACGCGCAAGCAAAACTGATCGCGATCGTAGGCTAGCTCCACTCGAATTTCGTCAGCATTGGCATGTCTAATCGCATTAGTTAATGCTTCCTGCCCCATCCGCAGTAGGTTATTCTCGACTTCAGTGGGGAGAGAATACACTGCACCCTCAATCTCATAATATAAGGTGGTATCCATTGCGGCAGTTCTGAGTTGAGCGACGAGACGATGGAGAGCGCTCTGTAGACTGCCTTCTTCCAAAAGCTGAGGACGCAGCGCGACGACCGATCGCCGCGCTTCAGATAGTCCAGTTCGTGCCAATTCTTTGATCAGATCCAGGTGTGCCCCAGTTGCTTCTACATCATCCGTTAGCACCTGTTTTGCCGCTCCCACCTGAGCCAGAATGCCTGTAAACGCCTGAGCGAGTGTGTCGTGAATTTCGCGTGCCATGCGGTTGCGTTCATCCAAAATCGAGGCTGCTTCTGCTTGCTTTTGCAGCGTAATATTTCGCACCAACCAAATTACCTGCTCGTGGTCGATTGGTGCAATGCGAGCCGAAAACCAGGCTTCTCGTCCAGATAGCCACTGGCTGTATTCAACGGTGAGTACTTGTTGGGTTCTCAGCACCTGCTGAATGTAACCCAGTAATTCATCAGCTTGTTCTTTATCAAAGAGTTGATGCAGTGTTTTGCCAACAAGTTCCTCTTTATACAACTCTCTGTATGATGGATTCCCTTCGGTTACGCAGATCACTTGCCCTTCAGCAGTAAAGATACACATTGGATCGGGAATGGCTGAAAACAGCGCCCGCAGTTCTGCTTCAGAGGCTTGCAGCGCTGCTTCTGCTGAAACGCGATCGCTAATATCTACAACCACCCCTTCGATGTATCCATCGGCTGAATTCAGATAAGAAGAGAAAAGTACCCAAAACAATGTCCCATCTCGTTTCCGCACCTGGGCTTCAAAGTTTCGCACTTCCCCATCCCGCTTCAGCAACTCAAGGAATTGTTGGCGGTCGCTGGGATTAACATAGTAGCCTGCGGTGTGTTCAATCCCAATGATCTCCTCTGGTGAGTCAAAGCCATACAGATTGGCAAAGCGTTGATTGGCATCGAGAATTAATCCATCCGAGAGGCGGGTTCGGTAGATGCCGACCTGCGAGTTTTCAAAGATAGCTCGGAACTTGGCTTCACTGCGTTGTAACGCAGCAGTTCGTTCTGCGACCTGTTGCTCTAAAGTGCAGTTGTAGTCGGCTAGGAGTTTCTCGGCTTGTTTGCGCTCTGTAATGTCCTGAAAGGTAGCGATCGCATAAGTGATATTGCCCTGTTGATCAAAAACTGGTGTTCCCCGTGCCTCAAGTAGAATGGTGACATTATCTCGACGAATTTCTATATCTTCAGTCCTGATGCGTTCGCCCCTTAATGCCCGAACATTAGGCAAGCTCTCCGCTGGATAGATTTGATCCGTTCCTGCTACATAAAGCTGGTAAGCCTCTGAGAGCTGCTCCGGTGCTATGGAAGTATCAGTTTCTTTACCTAGGAGTTGAGTGCCGCATTGGTTGGCATAGTAAGGGCAACCCGTCGCATCCACGATCGCGATTCCCACCGGAATCGCTTCAAGGAACTGGGCGATCTTGCTTTCCTTAGCCTGCAGTTCTGAGTAAAGGTTGGCATTTTCGATGGCGATCGCTGCTTGAGTCGATAATAGCTGCAAGACCTGCGATCGTTCTGGTGTAAATACTCCAGCGGCTAATCGATTTTCTAAATACAATACACCGACCAGCTTGGCTTGATTCAGCAGCGGCAAACAGAAAACAGATTGAGGCTGGTTCTGTTGAATGTATGGCTCATTAATAAAATCACCTTCACGAGTCGCATCATTTAAGATGACAGGCTGCAGAGTCCGAATCACATATTGAATGATTGATTCTGGCAATTGATCGGTAACTGAAATAGACTGTAACACCTGAGTCGCGCAAGCATTCTCATCGGCATTGAATTCACAAGCCGCTTCAATCGACCACTCTCCTGAGTTTTCTAAAATCAGATATCCGGTTTGTGCGCCAGCATTCTCAATTAAAATTTGCATCAGTGATCGCAGCAATTGCTTCAGTTCAATTTCACGAGAAATCGCCTGTGAAGCTTTCATCACTGCTGCTAAATCGAAAGCAGTATGGAAGGGATTAGTGATAGTTTCAGCAGTAATAGGAATTGATGTGGAAGCGGCTCTAGACGACTGAGAAAAGAACTGTGGATAGCGAGTTTCTAAATCTTTAACTTTAGCGGTTGCGCCCCAGCGATCGTAGCAATAGTGTGCCTCTTTCATGTAGGTCTGAGCAATCTTTTCCCGACCTCGCGCTAGATAATGTTTAGCCGCTAATTCATAAGCTAATGCTTCTTCCTGGATATACTCATTTTCAGCAGCACCTGCGATCGCTCGTTCGTAAAACTCTTCAGCCTCAAGAAATTGCCCTGAGACTTGCGCTTTCTCTGCCTCGACTAAATAAAATTTATGGAGATAATTCATTGGGGCGTGTTCTGCCCATTTCTGCATTTTTTCTTGGTTGGCGTTAACACAGTTTAGCCAAGCTGCTTTTTCAGAGTTTGAAGCATCAGGCGATAGGCTCAAAAGCACCAGCGAATGATAGAAACAGAATATAGGTAGAACCGTTATTGCTGTCACCTCTTCAAAATGTTGCCTTGCCAAAATAGCAGTCTGTTCAGCTTGACGGTGTTCTCCAAATAGATAACACAACATGACTTTGTGCAAATAGAGTATTTGGATTGCAGTTCCATCTTTAACTGCAATAGCGTGTGATAACGCCTGCTCTTCATGATGTAGCCTACTAAGTAAGCGGCTGGAATCCTCAGGTCTATCTTGCAAATTAAGAATAGTTTGTCGCAATATTGCCAGCCAATTCGAGGGACTTTCTCGTCTAATTTGGTCAACCGCTTTGCTGTAAACTGCTGTTTTTTGTTCCAGTTGGGTGAGTTCTTCTCCAGCAAGAAACGAGTAATAGCACACGTAATATGCAGTATAACCAGCAGTTTCAAAGTCTCCAGTTTTCACTCCATTTTGATAGGCATCAACCAGCATGGGTATTGTGTTCCTAAGATGCACCTTCCAGTGCATGATATGGACATTCGAAAACATTAAGGTTCTAGCATTTCCTCTGGTATTCAATCGTTCTGCCAAACCCAGAGCCAATTTGCCGAACTCATAACCGAATTCAATGTCTTGAACAACTCCACATAGAACAAACCCGTAGCCAGCATAAAACACTGATGACCAGACGGCATTCCCGTAGTTAATTGATAAATCTACCGCTTTGCAAGTAATCAGCATGAATAGTGCTGGTGACCTGATAAATGCAGCAGACCTCATACTCGCCAGGATTGACATAGCTGCCAGCGGTTCTGGTGCAGTCATCTCTGGTAAATTAATCAAGTTTTCGATTTCTCGTTCAGCGAGTAATGCAGCCGTTGACTTCAATTCCCTTTGAATATCTGCCTGACTTGGATTTTCTATTAAATCTATTCCCAAGAGCTTTAACGCTTCCGATCCAGTTTTGAGTGCTTCTTTCAGGTTGCCCTGTGACAAATATCCTTGAATTCTGGTATCGTAAGCTTGCACTTTGTCAACCACTGTTTTGCCACGATCAAGTACTACTTCTACCAACTGTTCCATCTCATCAAAACGACCCTGGAGATACGCCGCTTCTGCTGCTTCTGAGTACAACGCTAAGGTCAGGTCATACTCACTCTGCCAACTCTCTGAATTGAGGAGTTGAATCCCTGTCGTGAAATACTTAAAAGCTGCTTCATAAGCCGTTGCTGCCTTTGCTTTCTGACCTGCCGTTAAATTCAATCTGGCAATTTCAGTTCGTTCTGGTTGAGCAGTGACAAGCTCCGTTCCTTGATCGAGATGATCCACAATAGTAAACAGTCGATCGAATCGTTGCTCCGGTGAAGTTTTTTCAAGCAAATTGCGACCGATTTGGAGATGAACTACTTGTTTGCACAACTCATCAATTAGGGCATAAGCCGCTTGCTGCACGCGATCGTGCAGAAACTTATACTCTTGAACCAACAAATCCTCATCCAATTCAGACAGAGGTTGAATTAATCCCGCTTGTATTGCTTCTAATAAATCCTGAAAAATTGCTTTCGGTGACTTTTCGCAAACGGTTCCTTCGGAGTTGCGCTCTGCGCTAAGCGCCAACGTTTCTAAATCAAACTCAGACCCAACACAAGCCGCGATGGAGAGAACTTGCTGTGTTGCTTCCGGCAATTTCTGCAACTGACGCAGCAGCAACTCCACCACATTATCGGTGATATCTTGAGCTTCAATCTCAGCCAGGTTCCACTGCCAGCTTAACTGTTGGGCATCAAAGGTCAACAGGTTTTCGCCATACAGCAGCTTCAAAAATTCACCCACAAAGAAAGGGTTACCCTCGGTTTTACGCAACACGATTTGGGCTAAGGAACGAACGGCATCAGGATTGCGATGTAACGTCTCAGCCACCAGTTGAGTCAACGGTTCCAGCGTTAAAGGAGTCAAGGTAATTTCTTGAAGCGCTGCACCCTGATTTCGCAAGCTCTCCAGCATCAAAATTAATGAATGCGTTGGAGACACCTCATGATTTCGATAGGCTCCGATCAAAAACAGAGATTGAGTTTGCTCGTCAAGTAAGATGAGTTCAATTAACTTCAACGTCGCAGAATCGATCCACTGTAGATCGTCTAAAAAGATGACTAGGGGATGCTCTTTTGCACAAAACGCCCGCACAAACCTTTGAAACGTGAGATTGAAGCGATTCTGTGCTTCTGTTGCTCCAACTTTGGGCACAGGTGGCTGCTTACCAATAATGAACTCAACTTCGGGAATGACATCAATGATGATTTGCCCATTACTTCCCAAAGCAGTGAGTAGACGCGATCGCCATACTTCCACCTGTTCATTGGGTTCTCCCAAGAGTTGCTGCACCAATTTTTGCAGGGCATCGACAATCGCGCTGTAGGGAATATTGCGCCCAAATTGGTCAAATTTACCCCAGATAAAATAGCCGTGCTTTGCGGTGATCGGTTTAGAGAGTTCCTGTACCAATGCTGTTTTGCCAACGCCAGCGTAACCAGAGACCAGCATCATTTCACGGACTGCCTTACTCCCTGCCACTCTGTCAAACGCTACCCATAATGCTGCAATCTCCGCTTCTCGCCCATACAGTTTTTGAGGAATACGGAACTGCTCGGAAACATCTTGCAGTCCCAACGATATGGCGTTAATCTGACCCATTTCTGCCAGTTGTTGGGCACAGCGCTCTAGATCTGCTTTGATACCCCAGGCACTTTGATAACGATCCTCTGCATTTTTTGCCATCAGTTTCATAATCAGGTTTGAAACAGGT
>NZ_JACJPJ010000098.1:0-182988 GCF_014696015.1 Oculatella sp. FACHB-28
CAGCATCTCGGCAGCCGTATCCACTCCAATGCCAAAAGCTTGCACTAACTCGGGAGCCGCTTTGTGGGTAAGAGTTGCTAGGTGCTGGGTGTGAGTTTCAATTTCCTCATGTAACTGTAACCACCGTTTTGCCATTGCAGCTAGGGCATGTTGCATTGCTGCGGCAGGCGTATCGAGTGATCCGACTTCGAGTTGTTCACAAGCTTTGATTAACCCAGAAGTCGGCAAGGGTTCCAACTGCGCCCTCAGTGCTGCATCTGCCGTGACCAGCATTGCTTTGAGCGCCACCATGACTTGAGTCTGTGCTTTGACTGCCGTATCTCGTGCAGCTTTGAGAATCCGGATCATTTCTACCACCCCCTCACTTGCTTTGGGCGTTGCGGTGGCTTGTCCAGCCAGCACTTGCCGCGCAGCGTCTTCCGCATCGAGCAGATCATTCTTCCCTTGCGACCGTTGGTGACGACGATGACAAGGACGACTGACTTCAATCACCTTGAGTCCTTGATGGCGAAGAAACCGAGTCAGACCACTGCCATACGATCCGGTTCCCTCCACACCAAAGGCAACGATTGGTCCAAAAGTTTTCGTCCAGTTCAACAACTGTTCATATCCAGCTAAAGTGGTGGGCACGATTTGATCACCTAATCGTGCTCCTAGATCATTGATGGCAACAGCAGCGTGAGTGTCTTTATGGGTGTCAACGCCAATGATCACGGGATGAGAAGTAATCGCGATTTGCCTCATGATGAACCACCTGATTGAAGAGAATGACCGCTTGCAGGTTTGGGTCAACGGACAAGACTGCGATGGGACTTCTTCAAGACAGGCTCCTATAAGGTCACTCTTCCCAAGCCAAACAAGCAATAGATGTATTGCTTCTACCAATCGACAAATCAATACAAAGGCACGAAGCCGGTCAACTTATGGGTCAGATTGGCAGAAGCAATACTCTTCTATCCTCGCAGTCAACTTAACCTGTAGAGAAGGGATAGAAAAGCGATTAAATAACCCGTGTAAGAGAACTCGCATCAACCAATTCGAGTACGGGAGCAGCGGATGCGGAAGTTTAAAGTCACCCGGACAAGCACAACGATTTCTCGCGGCGTTTGGACCGATTCGAGACCACTTCCAGTCGAAACAACATCAACTGACTGCTGGTCTCGACCGTGAACAGATTGCAACAAATCTTCGCCACCAGTTACACTATTGGCAAAACAATTCGTATGGTTGTCTCTTTACGAGGAATACTTTCTATCTCAAGTTCTCCCCCATGCAACTCAACCATACGCTTGGCAATAATTAGCCCTAATCCAGTTCCTTCTTGCTCTTGCAGCTTACGTTCAAATTGTGTATAAGCGCCAATGCTAGCAACTTGTTCTGCTGTCATTCCCCGCCCTTTGTCAGTGATATATATAACTACAGTATTTCTGCTCAAGAGGCTAACAATACGAACAGGTGTTCCGGGTTGAGAAAACTTGAAAGCATTATCAATTAACTCTCTAATAATCTTCTTGAGTTTAATTTCAGAAACTTGAACGGTTGCATCCTGAAGCTCTAGCTGCAAATCAGCTTGTCTATCAACACATTGAGCCGCTTGAGTTGCCAAATCTACAACTAATGACTTGACTGACTGAGTAGAACCTATTCGCAAAGCTTTAACCCGTTCTGGATCTGCTGACGCTAATTCTAATTGAGCATAAAGCAAAAAGTTTTGAATTAGCCTGTGCAGCTGTTGGGAAGAAGAATGAATCGTTTCTGCAATATCAAGAATGTCATCAGACTCCATTAGATTGCATTCATTAACCAGTACTCTAGAAGAATTAACGATCGCGCTGAGCGGTGTATTCAACTCGGCAGGAAGCGCAAAAGCAATGTTATCTCGTAGGTCGGTGAGCTTCTCCTGAACTTTTCTATCAACTGCCTCTTGCCTATCTAATCGCGTGGAAACAGCTCTCAACAGTTCAAACCGCTGGAATGGTTTAGCTAGATAATCATCTGCTCCTAACTCCATTCCTTCTCGTAGGCTGGAGTAATCTGCTTTTGCAGTCAGAAAAATAAACGGAGTTGTTGCCATAGCTGCATTCTTCCGCAGCTCAGCTAAAACACCATAACCATCTAATTCAGGCATCATTACATCACAGATAATTAAATCAGGATAATGTTCTTGAGCTAGCTGTACTCCGACTCGCCCATTTTCCGCACCAATGCTGTAGAAATCTTCAGCTTCAAGAATGTCAAGAATGACATTTCGAAGTGCATTTTCGTCTTCAATCACCAAAATCTTCTTCATTTGTTTCATTCCTTAGTTGAACACATTATTTTGAGTTGGAAGAATAACGGTAAATGTTGTGCCAACTCCAACCGTGCTAGTAGCCGAGATGCGACCTTTATGCAGCTCTACAGACCGTTTGACGATAGATAGCCCTAGTCCTGTCCCAGAAATATTGCCTACGTTAGTTGCCCGATGGAATGACTCAAACAAGTACTCTTGATCAGCTAGCGGGATTCCAATTCCACTATCTTGAACTTGGAATATTACTGCGTCTTGTTCATAGATGAGCCTAAAATCAATTTGGCTTCTGTTGGGTGAGTACTTAATAGCATTTGAGAGTAGATTGATGAAAATCTGTTTTAGCAATCTCTCATCCATGTAAGCTTGAGTACGCGGACCCTGAACAGTAAAGCTTAGCTGATGATTTTTGCCAATGCTCAGCTGCATATCTTCTGTTAATTCACGGCAAAACTTTTCTAAATCTAAAGGAGTTGGCTTAAACTCAAGCTTTCCTGCTTCTGCACACCCCAGCACCAAAACGCCATCAACGAGTTCACGCAGGTGATGGACTGCAGATTGAATGCTGTTAAGATAGGTGAGTTTCTTTTCCTCAGACCATTTATGGCTGTAATACTCTAATGATTCAGCTGACGCAAGAATAGTAGTGAGTGGAGTACGAAACTCATGTGACACGGTATTAACGAAACGAGATTTGAGTTCATTTAACTCTTTCTCTTTAGTTAATGCTTTACGAATCTCACGTTCCACCTGTTTTCGTTCAGTGATATCCCGAGTAATACCACGGTAACCTTGAAACTGACCTTGTTGGTCAAATACGGGCGCACCGCTGCTCTCACAAACGATAGGGTGTCCGTCTTTATGAATTAACGTTTCTTCTAGTTGTGTGAAGGGCTGCTGTTGAGCAGCAGAGTAACCAAATACTGTCGCATAGCGTTTCGCCTCATCAGGTAGCATGAGATGCTCTAGCGTCTTGCCCAGCAGAGAATCAGGCTTATGTCCCAAAATTTCTTTTACCTTTGGGCTGACGTAAGTGAAAATAGCTTTGGCATCCACTTCCCACACCCAGTCGTTCGTCTGTTCGACTAGGCTACGAAATTGTTCTCTGCTCTGCCATAGCGTATTTTCTGTCTGCGTGCGTTTGACTGTTAAACGGGTTACAGCAGCTAGGTTCCGTCGTGTCTTAAGTTGAGAAACGACTTGACGCCCTAATGCTCGCAAGGCGTTTATTTGCTCTGCACTGAGTTCCCTGGGTTGTCGGTCTACAACGCAGATGCTTCCTAGAGCATGACCCTTGGATGTAATTAAGGGACAACCAGCATAAAACCGAATGTGATGTTCTGATGTAACTAATGGATTGGCAGCAAACCGCTCATCTAATAGAAGATTTGGAACTACTAATACATCAGTTTGTAGAATTGTATGGTTGCAAAATGATATGTTGCGCGGTGTTTCTGATATGTCTACACCCACTTTTGATTTAAACCACTGGCGCTCTGTGTCAAGTAGGGTTATGAGTGCAATAGGAGTTTGGCAGATGTGTGCAGCTAGACGAGTGAGGTCATCAAATAATTGTTCGGGTTCAGTATCTAAAATTTGATGCTGGTAGAGATCGTTAAGTCTATCCAGTTCATTAGTTGGCAGAGGAATCTGCATCAAATACTCCATATCCTAATCATGGTTGACAAACAGAAATACTTACTACTTACAGGTTGAGTATGAACAGTACTTGCCGCTCCTTAAAGCAAAAAATTGCCAAAACCTCGTTAAAGGTGTAGTTTGCAGCTATCAATCAGAAAATTGTCTTGAGTATTTGTTCTTCATGACTTTCATAGATTTTTCCATCTTGATAAGCGGATTTAAAGTTGCGGTAAAGCGACCTTCGTTCTCAAGGATGCCCATTTGGTTACTCTTCTCAACACGTAGGGTTGTGTCACCGATGATGGGTTAAGACTTTGAGCACCACAAGAGACATTTGTCAGCGGGATTGGAGCGATAATATGATCTTGAAAAGACCAGCGCAGGGAGTTGGCAAGGAGGACAGTGTCTCTCAATCCAGGTTTTGTCGTCCTGCTTTCGGGAACATTGAGGGCAAAGAGTTCAAAAAGTGAAACGCGATCGCCATTGGGCAAGGATGAGGCTAGATTAGTCTACAAGCCAACAGAAGTTCAAATGAACTAGCTGAATGGACAGACTCTATTCAAGGTGGGTTGATTTGAGTTTCTGTTTGTCTGATTGCGTCATTTCATGAAAAGGATCATTCCATGAATAAGCTATTGACGATCGCTGCTTCTTTTGTTTTGAGCCTGATTGCTGGATTAAATGCTGCCCTGATGGCAAAAGAACAAAGCCCAAACTTTAAAGTTCAGTTTGATTCTAGTCAACTTCAGCCAGTTACTCTATCGGAGTTGCCATTAGATCCCCAACCTGATCTTCAAACAGAACAGTCCACTACACCCAATCCTCCTTCGCCTTGTCTTGCCTGCGGAATGGGTTAGTCGAATGGATTGAAGGATCGCTGCACATCACTTATGTTTAAGCGGAAGCAAAACTTGCCCTGGGTGGGTCTGTCTTTGATGGCAGACTCCCATTTCCTTACAGCCACTCGCCCTCTCTTTGAGCAGGGAGAGGTTGAAGTGTTGGAATGGAGTTTTGATGCAGGCTGGGAAGACACAATTCCTTCCTGGGCAAGTGAACTGATTGATTTTTATAGCCAGCGCGATCGCCTGTTGGGTCATGGTGTGACCTATTCCTTGCTGTCGGCAGAGTGGAGCAATCGCCAAATGCACTGGTTAAAGCAGTTTCAGGCAGAATGCTCACGGCATCGCTATGTCCACATTTCAGAGCATTTTGGCTGGATGTCGGCAGGCAATTTTGCTCGAAGCGCACCGCTGCCCATGCCCTATACGCCGGATGCAGTGAGCCTGGGTCGCGATCGCCTCCAGCGATTAGCCGATGCTGCCAAAGTCCCCGTTGGGCTTGAAAATTTAGCATTTGCGTTTGGACAAAAAGATGTTGCAGATCAGGGAAAATTCATTACTGAATTACTGGAACCTGTAGATGGGTTCTTGCTTCTAGATCTGCACAATCTTTTTTGCCAAATTCACAACTTTCAGCTATCAATTCCTGAACTCCTGGCAAGCTACCCACTCGCTCGCGTGCGAGAATTGCATCTTTCTGGTGGTTCTTGGAGTCGAACAACTCCTGATTCAAATCTGGTACGACGAGATACACATGATGGGGCGGTTCCCGAAGCTGTGTTTGATCTGCTAGCGATCGTTCTGAAGCAATGCACTAATGTCAAAGCTGTGATTCTTGAGAGACTGGGGCATACCCTCAACAGTGAACCAGAGATTGAGCAGTTTCGCCAGGACTTCAATCGAATTAAACAAATTGTTAAGCGCTGCGGCTGATGGAGGGCTCATGGAAACTCATCAAGATTTATTAGCTTTTCAAGTTGCATTGCTGGAAGCACTGAATGCTCACTACCCGATAGACCACCCAACCAATGAGATTTTGTCTCGGTTAAAAGCTGATCCTCAACTGGCATCCTTTGAAGTTTATCTCAACACCTTTGAAGATCGTATGGTTGAAGTGGCAGCAGAGCTTGTGAAGAAGTGGGGGCAACGGCTTGAGGCATCTGAAAATTGATGAATCAGAGCAGAATAGAGCGGGCTTAATGCGGCAAGGGTGAGCGAACAGTGAGAGTGAGCTTTTGTGTTCATTGAATTACTTCCATTGATTGAGCGTAGAATTGGTGTGGAGTATAGACGGGATCATCGTAAGGAGTATTTTCAGTTCTTCGGTATTGCCAATGGAAGCCTCAAAGAACTAGAAACTTTGGATAGACAACTGACTTCTCCACGCCACACACCCTATGCTCCGATGACTTCTTCACACCCCACACCCCACACCCCACACCCCACACCCCGAATTCGGGTTCTGATTGTCGACGACCACTCCCTCGTTACAGAAGGATTGGCAAACATCATTAACTATGATCCAGAAATGGTAGTGGTTGCTCAAGCAGAGAACGGGCAGCAGGCGATCGCCCTGTATCGTGAACATCAGCCTGATATCACACTGATGGATCTACGAATGCCAGGAATGGGAGGGGTTGAAGCCATTACTGCGATTCGTGCTGAGTTTAAGTCAGCTCAAATTATTGTGTTAACCACCTATGATGGTGATGAAGATATTTATCGAGGATTGCAGGCAGGTGCTCAGGGCTATCTGCTTAAAGATGTAAAACCCAATGAACTTTTGAATGCGATCCGGATGGTTCATAGTGGTAGGCAGTACGTTTCTTCGACTGTGGCAAGCAAGCTGGTAGAGCGGATGAACAACCCAGTACTCAGCGATCGAGAGCTAGAAGTGTTTCGTTTGATGGCGCAGGGATTGAGTAATCACGACATTGGAGCTGCTTTAAATATTGGTGAAAGCACTGTCAAATCTCATGTGACTCGTATTTTAAACAAGCTGGGAGTGAGCGATCGCATTCAAGCCGTCATTGTTGGTGTCAAACGCGGGCTTGTCAGTTTATAGATTGTACTTTAAGAAAATTAGATTCCGACTTTAGTCGGAGTCGATGGTCTACTTTTAATAGGTACCTCGTGCATCCCCGGGTTGTGCAAAACTGTGGACTCTGAGTGGACGACACACAAAAACTATTTATTTATATTGAATCCATGCAAACGGTAACAGCAATTTAGTTGCAGGGTTTAAGTTTGCTTGGCAGGTTTGAAAGATGGCTAATGCCCGTGAGCAACATTCCTTGTTTGTCCCGCCTTTGATGCAGGATCACATTCGGGGTGTGCCAAATGCCAGTGCTGTACTCATCATGTATGGAGATTATGAATGTTTTCAAAGTGCAAACGTCTACCGGTTGATTAAAGCTGCTCAACAACAATTAAGTTGTTCTTGCCAGGAGAATGATGTGTGTTTTATCTTTCGTCATTTTCCTCAGATACTGATTCATCCTCACGCTCAACGGGCAGCGGAAGCAGCGGAAGCAGCAGCAGTGCAAGGTCAGTTTTGGCAGATGCATGAGGTACTCTTTATCCATCAACAAGCGCTAGAGGACGGATACCTCGTGGAATATGCAAATTACCTGGGACTTGATGGTTCTCGATTTTTGCAGGATTTATCTAGAAAAGTGCATATCGCTCGTATCAACGCAGATAGCGAAGGTGGGCATCAAAGTGGAGTAAAGGCTGCACCTGCTTTGTTTGTTAATGGAATTCGGTATAGCGATCGCTGGAATGTAGAGCAGTTAATTACAGTGATTATCAACGCAATAAGTCGAGGGAAACCATGAGAGCGCAATGAGTTAGGCATCAGACGGATCATCAGTGTGCTGCTCAATCAGTGAATAATGCAATTTTCTCCTGAAGCCTGTCAGGTCTATGCTTCTGGCTCACTTTCTGCTGCTTTCCTTTAATTCAAATAATTAAGTTGCATCTTAACTCAAAGAACTTGAGTGGTTTGGATGGGGCGATCGCTGAAGAATGAAAAGTAACGAATCTGAACAACAAATCCACCAATCTAAAGGAGAACAAGATGAGTAACAATCCTGTAACCAGCCAAGCTATGAAACTCGAAGTTGTGGTGATACCTGTTGCCGATGTCGATCGCTCCAAAGACTTCTACAAAACGTTGGGATGGCGACTCGATGCCGACTTCCCTGGCGAGAATGGTTTCCGAGTCGTGCAATTTACCCCACCTGAATCACAAGCCTCGATCATCTTCGGGAAAGGGGTATCGTTAGCCGAGCCAGGCTCAGTTCAAGGCTTGTATCTTATCGTTTACGACATCGAAGCGGCCCGTGCCGAACTCGTTGAGCGGGGTGTGGAGGTGAGTGAGGTATTTCACGACATCGACGGGATCTTCCACCACGCCGGAACCGAGGGACGAGTACCGGGTCCCGATCCAAAGCGTGGCGATTATGCCTCCTACGCCTCGTTCAGTGATCCAGACGGCAATGGTTGGATACTTCAAGAGGTCAGGGTGCGGCTTCCCGGACGGTAACAGGATATTGATCGCATAAGGACAGAAGCAAAGTTCACGACAGAGATGATGACAAGGAAGTGGGTGGAGAAGTAGAGGAGTGGTGGTGGAGCTACTTATCATCCCTTCTACCCCCTTACCCTTCTACCCCTTCCGCTATCAACGCGATGTAGTGCTGTACTAGCCAACCCGTTTTGGAGGATTTACAGATGAAGGTTTTTGTTGCCGGGGGAACAGGAGCGATCGGTCGCCCAACGCTCGACCAATTACTTGCCAGAGGACACAATGTTGTCGCGCTGACCCGCACCCCAGAAAGAGCACAGTCCTTAGCGGCACAGGGAATCGAACCGGCGATCGCCGATGTATTCGATCCAGATTCAGTCAAAGCAGCGATCGCCCAAGCTAAACCAGACGTAGTGATTGAACAACTCACCGCTCTACCCAGAACTTACACTCGCGAATCCATGAATGCGACAGCGGCTCTAAATACGCGCATTCGCTCGGAAGGCAGTGCCAATGTGATGGCAGCAGCAAAGGCAGCAGGGGTGCGCCGTTTCCTGAAACAGTCGATGGCCTTCTGGGGAATTCCCGGTGCTGGATTGGCAGATGAGGAAACCCCGTTATCGGTTGATGCCTCCCCTGCCGTTGCCGCCGATGCTCGTCTCGTCCTTGACACTGAACGTCGTTTGCTCCAAACGCCTGATCTAGAAGGAATCGCTTTACGTTATGGTTTCTTCTACGGACCCGGCACCTGGTTCAACCCGGATGGTGATGTAGCGCAACAGGTGCGGCAGCAACAGTTTCCAATTGTGGGCAATGGGGATGGCGTCTGGTCTTGGTTACACATTGAGGATGCAGCGATCGCCACTGTTGCAGCCGCAGAGCAAGGCAATCCTGGGGTTTATCTGATTGTGGATGATCAGCCTTTAGCAGTGCGCGACTGGCTGCCTGCATTTGCTCGATCGCTGAATGCTCCACCCCCGCCACGAGTATCGGTTGAAGATGCTCTGAAATTGGAGGGGGGTACGGATATTGTTTACTACCAGACTCAAATGCGAGGTGCCTCGAATGCCAAGGCAAAACGTGAATTGGATTTTCAACCGCGGCCGTTGGAATGGGTGGTTGAGACTGCTGTAACTCATGCTAGTTGACCTGTTAAAGGAGAAGAAGATGAAGATTGCCCAATATGGAACAGCGATCGTAGTCATGCACGTGCTCCTTCATGTCCTGCATGGCTTAGCGCATAATGAAATCCCAATTTCCCTTTCTCTGTTTCAAGGTTTGTTTGTGGGCGTTGTGGTGATATTGTCTCCCATTATTGCAGCCGGTTTACTCTGGACGTCGTTCTATCGTATTGGTAGCGGGCTTTTGCTGGGTTCATTGGCAGGCTCACTCCTTTCTGCAATTTATAATCATCACTTGGTCATTAGCCCCGATCATGTTTCTCAAGTTTCCTTTGAAGGATGGGGCTTGCTTTTCCAGGCTACCGCTTACCTGATGTTAATCGTTGATGGATTGGGTTGTTGGATTGGTGTATTGGCGTTGAGAACAATTCAGCCACCAGAGAAGGCAATATAACTTCCTCTCAATGGTTTAAACCAGATGGCTCAAAACTCAACAACCATAGACTCATCACAAAAAATTAGAAGGAGGAATTCATGACCACTGCCAAAATTCTCGCTTTTGCCGGAAGTGCTCGCCAAGATTCTATTAATAAAAAACTGGTTAAAATTGCCGTTGAAGGCGCTAAAGCTGCGGGTGCAGAAGTGACCTACCTGGATTTCCGCGATCTGCCCATACCACTCTATGATGGCGATTTGGAGGAGGCTGAGGGACTGCCGGAGAATGTCCTCAAACTCAAGGCTCTAATGAAAGCGCATCAGGGATTCCTGATTGCCAGCCCAGAATACAACAGTTCGATCACTCCGCTGCTAAAAAATGCGATCGATTGGGCTTCACGTTCTGAACCAGGCGAACCGCCATTGGCGTGTTTCGCAGACAAGGTTGCGGTGTTAATGAGTGCTTCCCCGGGAGCTTTGGGAGGCTTACGAGGATTAGTTCATGTCCGTTCCATTCTTGGCAACATTGGGGTTTTAGTGTTGCCAGATCAGCAGGCAATTAGCAGCGCGTATCAAGCGTTTGATGAGAATGGCAATTTGAAGGATGAAGCCCAACAGACAAGCATCCTGCAACTTGGTCGCAAACTCGCAACGGTGACTGCCAAACTCAATTCTCCTGTCTAAACAAAGTAGAGCATTTCAACTTGCGTAAGCAGCATGGTTTCATCGCATTAAGTTATCAGAGGTATTGTCATGAAAATTGTTGTTATTGGTGGCAGTGGGCTGATTGGCAAGAAGCTTGTGAGCAAGCTACAGAAACTTGGGCATGAGGCGATCGCAGCATCCCCTTCTTTAGGTATCAACGCGGTTACAGGTGAGGGACTGGCTGAGGCGTTGGCGGGTGCTCAAGTTGTTGTTGATGTGACGAATTCGCCCTCCTTTGAGGATGCAGCGGTATTAGAGTTCTTCGAGAAGTCAACCCGGAACCTGCTGGCAGCAGAGGCAGCCGCAGGTGTAGCTCATCACGTTGTGGTGTCGATCGTGGGTGCCGATCGCATTCCCGATAGCGGCTATATGCGTGCGAAAGTCGCTCAGGAAAAGTTGATCCAGTCCGCAGAAATCCCCTATACAATCGTCCGCGCTACGCAGTTCTTTGAGTTCATCGAGACGATCATTGCTCAATTTCCCACGGATGGGCAAACAGTCCACCTGCCTCCTGCCTTTATCCAACCTATCCTATCAGAGGACGTTGCTGACGCGCTGGTGGATATCACACTGGGAGCACCAGCCAACAGCATTATCGATCTAGCAGGTCCAGATCGGTTCCGTTTTGAGGAAATCATCCACCAATTCCTGAGCGCAACTCACGACTCACGTCAGGTGGTTGTAGACAGCCACGCCCGTTATTTTGGTGCAGCGTTGAACGATCAGCTCGTTCCGCAGGGTAACTCGCTCATCGGTTCGACACACTTTGAGGAATGGCTTAACCGCGCGATCGCCTAGAGGACAGGGTTGCTACGGGAACATAGGGATACGGGGATACAGAGAATGAATAGACAATTCGGCGTTGCTGAATGTGGGTATGATTCACGGATCTCAAGCCCCTCTGTAGGGGCATGGCATTGCCATGCCCCTACAAAATTCATACGTCAGATCAATAATCCCTGAATAGACAATTTTACGTCTTCCCCTCTCCGCGTCATTCCTACCCGCTCCCCTAAGTATTAGATGCGTCCACATCAGCCAGGTTGATATCTACCTGTTTGTATTCACATTTGTATTCACACAAGGAGAACCCAAATGTTCACTAGATTTTTCTGTAGAGTTGCATTCCTGACTCTCTCCCTATTCATAGCGCTCTCTATATTTGCCACTTCCCCCGTATTTGCAGCTCCAGCCGATGGCGTGTTGGGTGAAAAGGTAACGTTGGTCTTCGACAATGCCCTTCCCAATGTCCCAGGCAAGAGCATGAAAGTCCAGATGGTCGAATATGAGCCAGGTGTCTCATCGATCCCTCACACCCATGCAGCCTCGGCTTTCATCTATGCGACAGTCTTGGAAGGTGCAATTCGGAGTAAGGTCAATGATGATCCAGAGCAGGTGTATCACGCGGGTGAGAATTTCACTGAACTGCCTGGCGATCATCATCGTGTCAGCGCAAATGCCAGTGATACTGAACCCGCACGCCTCCTAGCAGTGCTTATCGTCGATACCGATGAACAGAATCTGGTGATAAACGACGAAGAGTGAGGCGCAAAATTGCACAAAGAATTTTGATGTATCGACAATCCAAAATCACTTCATCACGCAGCTCACCTGAAGCGTATCAGGTCTAATGACTTCACTTTTTGCTGCTTTCCTTCAGTCTGAATAATTAAGTCGCGTTTTAACTCAAAGAACTTGAGTGGTGTGTATTGGTCGATCGCTGAAGAATGAAGTTAATCGAGGTGAGCAGCAAGCTTACCAAGCTAAAGCCAACACACTAGACAACACTTAAGCGAGGAAAGAAGATGAAAACTCAGAAAGTCTGGTTCATTACCGGAGCTTCCAGAGGATTTGGGTTAGAAATTGCCCAGGCCGCTCTGGCAGCAGGCGACCAGGTCGTAGCAACGGTTCGCAGTAATTCCGCACAACTCACCAATACTCTGCACAACCACCCGGATCTGTACGTGGTGCAAATGGATGTCATCCAGGAAGACCAGGTACGTGAAGCTGTTAAGGAAGGTATTACTCGTTTCGGTCGGGTTGATGTTTTAGTCAACAATGCCGGGTTTGGCATGGTTGGTGCGATCGAAGAAATCACGGATGCTGAAGTTCGCAAACAATATGAAACCAACGTGTTTGGTTTACTCAACGTGACTCGTGCCGTGTTGCCGTACCTGCGCCAGCAAAAGTCTGGGCACATCATCAATATCTCATCACTGTTTGGCTACGATGCAATTCCAGGCTGGGGCTTGTATGGATCTACTAAGTTTGCAGTCGAAGGTCTTTCAAAAGGGCTAGCAGTCGAATTAGCACCGCTCGGCATTCATGTCACGGTAGTCGCTCCTGGTCTTTTTAGCACCGACTTCTTGAGCACTGACTCCTATGTCGCGGCTAAAACCATCATCGACGATTACCAGGAAACGGTAGGACCGATGCGGAGCGGAGCCGATGCGCTACACAGAAATCAGCCCGGTGATCCGAAAAAGTTTGCTCAAGTAATGCTTCAACTCGCTAATACAGACCGTCCACCGCTGCATTTACCCGTCGGCAACGACACGATCGCCCTATACCGAAGCAGCGCTGCGAAAATAGCACAGGACGTTCAAGCATGGCTGCCAGTCGCGACCAGTACCGACCATGACCAGCGGATCGCGGCTTAGACCATCTTGCCCCTAACTCTAACCCTAACCCTCGGATGTCATCGAACCTGCCAGTTTTGAATTGAGCAAGCTTAACTGGCAGTTAACTCAACTAACTTGAATGGTCTAAATAAGAGCGATCGCTGAAGAATGAAGTGTAATTGCACTGTGCCATTCAACATATCTGACCTTTGACTCTCATTCCACCCATTTCTCAAACGCATCAAGGAGTTTTTCTAATGAGCACTGAACAGAAAGTTGCTATTATCACCGGCGCATCGCAAGGCATCGGCGCAGCTCTAGTGAAGGCATACCGCGATCGCAACTATCGGGTAGTTGCAACCTCGCGCTCGATCGAGCCATCAAACGATGATGCAATTCTCACAGTGCCGGGTGATATCGCCGATCGAAAAACCGCTGAGCTTGTGATTTCCAAAGGCGTTGCACACTTCGGACGCATCGACACACTCATCAATAACGCTGGCATCTTCATCGCCAAACCGTTCACCGAGTACACCCAGGCAGACTACGACGTGTACCTGGGCACCAACATTGCTGGCTTCTTTCACATGACGCAACTGGCGATCGCCGAGATGGAGAAGCAGGGCGGCGGTCATGTTGTGCAGATCTCAACAAGCCTGGTTGACAACCCGATCGCTGGTGTACCCTCTGTGCTCGCATCACTGACAAAGGGTGGACTGAATGCCGCAACCAAATCACTGGCGATCGAGTATGCCAAGCGCGGTATCCGGGTAAATGCGATCGCGCTGGGAACTATCAAAACGCCGATGCATCCCCCTGAGACCCATGCTCAACTCGCTGCCCTGCACCCGGTTGGTCAGTTGGGTGAGATGTCTGATGTTGTCGATGCCATCCTCTACCTCGAATCAGCTAACTTTGTGACGGGTGAAATCCTCCACGTTGATGGTGGACAGAGTGCGGGGCACTGACACCGCCGCCTTACACCCAGGGAGCATCATTGACGCTCCCAAATAAGATTGCTCGATCGTCCAACCTGCTGACTCAGGAACGCACCTTGTGACCCAACTCGAAAAAGCATGATCTACGAATTGCGCATTTATTACGCCATGCCCGGACAACTACCCGCGCTGCTGTCGCGCTTCCAGAACCATACGATACAGATTTGGGAAAAGCATGGCATCCGCCAGGCAGGATTTTGGACAACGCTAATCGGCGAGAGTGAGAGTAACCGGCTCACCTACCTGCTTGCCTGGGACAGCATGGCTGAGCGCCAGGAGCGTTGGAGTGCATTCCTCACCGACCCCGAATGGATTGCGATCAAGGCTGAAAGCGAGAAGGATGGTCAACTTGTGCAAAACATTAACAGCGAGTTGCTGACACCAACCTCCTTTTCCTCGGTGAAGTGAACGGTAGGGCAATCGCCGGACTCAGTTAATTCGATTTTGAAAGCGAGGTAGTCGCGATGAAGACGAATTTTGAGAACGAATCCTTTGAGGATGAACGTGAAACCTATCAACTTGAAACTGATAGCCACAATGTTTTCACCGAACGGGTTCGCAACAACCAGCGCCAGCTCACCTCTGAGCTAAGACACCAGTACGATTTTATTGTTTGCGGATCTGGATCGTCTGGCTCAGTGGTCGCCCGTAGACTGGCTGAAAATCCCGATGTCAGCGTTCTGCTGATTGAAGCTGGAGGCAGCGATGATCTGCCAACTGTCCTGGAAGCCAATCAATGGCCGATGAACCTTGGAAGCGATCGCGACTGGAGCTTTCAGGGACAGCCAAATCGACATATGAATGGTCGTTCAATTCCGTTCTCGATGGGCAAGGTACTCGGCGGTGGATCGAGCATCAACGTCATGGTTTGGGCACGCGGACACAAACAGGATTGGGATTTTTTCGCCTCTGAAGCCAACGATCCTGCCTGGAATTATGAATCTGTCTTGAAGATTTATCGCCGCCTGGAAGATTGGCATGGTGTACCGGACCCGATGTATCGCGGTACGGGAGGACCAGTATTTGTCCAGCCCGCACCAGATCCAAACCCGATCGCACCCGCAACGGTCGAAGCAGCGCGATCAGTCGGTATTCCTACGTTTGAAAATCCGAACGGACAAATGATGGAAGCGGCGAAGGGTGCTTCTATCACCGATGTGCGAGTCCGCAATGGTAAGCGCGAATCGATATTCCGTTCCTACGTCTTCCCTTATCTAGATCGTCCAAACCTGACGGTTCTCAGTCATGCACTGGTCACACGGCTGACATTTCAGGGCAAGCGGGTCACTGGCGCGGAGATCTCTTATCGTGATGCGATCTATCGCATTGGTGCGGCAGTCGAAGTTGTGCTGTCGCTCGGTGCAATCCATACGCCGAAAGTGCTGATGCAATCCGGTATTGGTGATGAGTCCGAGTTGCGACGATTGGGAATTTCTGTCGTGCAGCACCTTCCCGGTGTGGGGCAAAATTTTCAAGACCACGTTGCCTTTGATTGTGTCTGGGAATATGAAACCGCTCTTGAACCCAGAAACAACTTGTCCGAGGCAATCTTTTTCTCGACGAGCCAGTCCGGGCTTGACAGTCCAGACGTATTTGTTTGTCAGGCTGAGGTGCCAAAAACCACTGCTGAGAATGCCGCCCGGTTTAGTCTGCCTGATGCAGGCTGGACGTTATTTGGGGCGATCGTGCACCCCAAAAGCCGGGGGCGTCTGCGCCTGACGGGAGCCGATCCATCCGACCCGATTCTGATTGATGCGAATACGCTGTCTGACCCAGACGATCTCAAAACCGCGATCGCCTGCGTAGAACTTTGCCGCGAAGTCGGTAACTCCGCCCCGCTTCGTCCGTTTATCAAGCGCGAAGTCATGCCAGGGAATTTGAAAGGAGCCGAACTCGAACGCTTTGTTCGAGATGCTGCGACAAGTTTTTGGCATGAAACCTGCACCGCAAAGATGGGTCGAGATTCCATGTCGGTGGTGGATAGCAACCTGAGAGTGTATGGAATCGACAATCTCCGGATCGCGGATGGCTCAATTCTGCCGCGAGTAACGACGGGCAACACGATGGCTCCCTGCGTGATCGTTGGGGAGCGAGCAGCGGAAATTTTACAGCTCGAATACCAGCTGCAAACCCCTGTAAAAACAGTCTCAGTCGCACCGTAAAACCATCACACCTTTCATTGCACTTCTCATTGGTGAACGCACATTTAAGTCGCGTGTTAACTCAAATAACTTGAGTGGTGTGAATGGGGCGATCACAGAAGAATGAAAAGTAACGAATTTGAACAGCAAACTTACCAACCAAAAGGAGAACAAGATGAGTAGCAATCAAGTAAACCGTCCAAACATGAAACTCGAAGTCGTGGTGTTCACCGTTTCCGACGTCGATCGCACGAAGGCATTCTACGAGAAGCTCGGCTGGCGGCTCGATATCGATATCGCAGCGGGCGGCTACCGCAACGTGCATGTGACGCCACCTCAGTCAGACGCCTCGATCATTTTCGGCAAGGGAGTCACTCCAGCTAATTCTGGCTCGGTGCAAAACCTGGTTCTCGCTGTAGACGACCTCGATGCCGCCCGCAAAGACTTGCTCGATCGTGGTGTCAATGTCAGTGAGATCTTCCACTACGCTGGCGGCCCCTTCAATAACGCGGTGGAGAACCCGCGCGTCAGCGGGCGCGACCCGGAAGGTCGTTCCTACTTCTCATTTGCCTCTTTTGAAGACCCAGATGGAAACCTCTGGTTGCTCCAGGAAATCACAACGCGGTTTCCTGGTCGCCTGTGGGACTCTCTACAAGCAGACGTTGCCACCCTTGCAACCCTTCTCCACGAGACGGCAGAGCGTCACGACCATTACGAGAAGACTCACGGCGAGCATAACTGGTGGGACTGGTATGCGCCCTACTTAAGTGCACGTCAGAGTGGTAGCAACCCAGAAGAAGCTGCCGCAGCTGCTGACCGATACATGGAGACAATTTTGCCTGTTCTTTCCAAATAACCGATCGCCTTTTCCTCGTTGCATTGAGCGATGGGGCGAGCGACGGAACTCAAACCCACAGCTCGCCCCGCCATCACAACTGAGTCATATGGATGACCAATACATAACCTCAGTTAAACCCAATTGGAGCAAGACCAATGTCTGAAAAAATCAACCCACTACGCCGCCGTTTTTTGGGCATTGCAGCCCTGAGCATTGCTGCTACACAGTTAGGTCGATTCGGTTTGGCGAACGCACAATCGAGCCAAACACAGCCAAAGGAAGCCGCCACACCTCAACCCGGAACCGCGCAGTCCACCGACCCAAACGCAATCCGCCCCTCCACCCCAAGCGCGAGGGACATTCGCGGCGCTTCACCGTATCTCCCGCTCGAGAACGAGCCCGAACCCAAGCTGATCGTAGATCCCCCACTTCCTCAAGGGCTGGCTTTGGGCATCTTCTGGGCCCAGTACCGAGTAGAGAATTTGCGTATCGTACCCGTTTTTGGAGCAGGTGCAATCCAGACCTCTCCGCGGGTCGGGCATTTGCACATCACCGTCGACGATCTGCCCTGGTGGTGGGCGGATGCGAGTGATACCAACACAATCGACATAGCCGGACTGCCACCCGGACCGCACAAGGTAAAGATCGAGTTAGTTGACCCTAACCACAACGTTTTCCCCGGACAGGTGGTGACGCAGATGTTCACCATCCCTGAATACCAGAGCGCGCACGCGCACTAATGGAGCCTCTATACCCGGCCCGCTTCGCCGGAGTAAAAGAGTACGTAAACCCGCTTCAAGTTTCGCACAGCAGGCAATTGGACCCAAGCACTAATGGGAGAAAGACCTTTGCTGCCAGCGTAGATCGCGATCGCCCACCAGAGGTATCAGCACCGACGAAACTGGTCTCTGTTCTGGGTCGAAAAGCACGACAGGTATCACGAAATTGATTAGAGCAGGCTGAGTTAAATCAATTGGAGAAAGATCAATGTCTGAGAAAATCAACCATCAACGCCGCCGCTTTTTGGGCATTGCAGCCGGGACGATCGCAACTACACAGCTAGGTCGATTCGGTTCTGCGAACGCTCAATCAAGCCAACCACACCCCAAGGAAATTACCACGGCTCAATCTGGAACCGTACACACCGATCCAACCGCAATCCGCCCCTTCCAAATCAACATCCCGCAAGCAGACCTCGACGATCTCCGCCAACGCATCGTGGCGACCCGCTGGCCCGAAAAGGAGACTGTCCCCGACCAGTCGCAGGGCTTGCAGCTCGCAACGATGCAAGAACTCGCGCACTACTGGGCGACAGACTACGACTGGCGCAAGGTTGAGGCAAGCCTGAAAGCCTTGCCGCACTTCATCACCGAGATCGATGGGCTAGACATTCATTTCATTCACGTGCGATCGCAGCACGAAAACGCATTGCCGCTCATCGTCACGCACGGTTGGCCCGGCTCAATCATCGAGCAGCTAAAGATTATCGATCCACTGATCAATCCCACGGCTTATGGCGGAAATGCATCGGATGCTTTCGATGTCGTGATTCCGTCGATGCCGGGTTACGGCTTCTCCGGCAAGCCGACTACTACGGGCTGGGGCGTGGAGCGCATGGCACGTGCCTGGGACGTGTTAATGAAGCGGCTGGGCTATACCCGCTACGTCGCTCAGGGTGGTGACTGGGGTGCGTTTGTGGTTGACCTGATGGGTGTGCAGGCACCGACGGGATTGCTCGCCATCCACACTAACTATCCTGGGACAGTTCCAGCCGACATCTATGAGGCGCTCCTGGCTGGCGACCCGGTGCCATCCGGTCTCTCGGCTGAGGAACGACGCGCCTATGAGCAGCTGGACAGAACGTTGAAGCAAAAAGTTGCCTACGCCAAGTACATGGCGTCGCGTCCGCAAACGTTGTACGGCATTGCAGATTCACCCGTCGGACTAGCCGCCTGGCTACTTGACCACGATGATGATGGTGGTCAGCCAGCGGCTGCGGTCGTCGAGGCTCTGAACCGACCCACGAGCACCACCGGCGAACTGACGCGTGACGAGATCCTTGACAACATCACGCTGTATTGGTTGACAAACACAGGCGTCTCTGCGTCTCGGCTCTATTGGGAGTATAAGGGTGGTTTTTGGGACGCTAAGGGCGTCTCTATTCCAGTGGCGGTGAGCGTCTTTCCCGGTGAGGCATATCAGGCTCCGCGAAGCTGGACCGAGCGGGCGTATCCCAATCTCATTTATTACAACCAGCTCGACAAAGGTGGACACTTTGCGGCGTGGGAGCAGCCAACAATTTTTACTCAGGAACTTAGGGCGGCGTTTAAGTCGCTGCGCTGAACTCTGTTGCGTCTTTGGAAAACCAGCTCTTACCGGAACTGGTTTTATCACCTGACATGAACAGCAAATTACAAAACAGTGAAAAAGGCTAAAAACATGATTACTAATCAGATCGTTAAAGCCGCCGCCGTGCAGATTAGCCCCGTCCTGTACAGCCGGCAAGGGACCGTTGAAAAGGTCGTGAAGAAGATCCGTGAGCTGGGCCAACAAGGCGTCCAGTTCGCCACTTTCCCCGAGACCATCATTCCCTATTATCCCTACTTCACCTATGTGCTAGCCCCGTTCGCGCTGGCTAAGGAACATCTGCGGTTGCTTGAAGAGTCAGTCACGGTGCCGTCTGCTGAAACCCGGGCGATCGCCGAAGCCGCGAGAGAAGCAAACATGGTCGTTTCGATCGGCGTCAATGAGCGCGACGGCGGTTCGATCTACAATACGCAGCTTCTCTTCGACGCAGATGGTACGCTGATCCAACGTCGCCGCAAGATCACGCCGACTTACAACGAACGGATACTTTGGGGCCAGGGTGACGGCTCGGGTCTGCGCGCCGTCGATAGTGCCGTTGGCCGCATCGGACAACTTGCCTGCTTTGAGCACAACAATCCTTTGGCACGGTACGCGCTGATCGCTGATGGTGAGCAGATTCACTCGGCGATGTATCCCGGATCGTTTGCAGGACCACTGTTCGCGGAGCAGGCAGAAATTAACGTCCGTCAGCACGCCCTTGAATCTGGCTGCTTTGTCGTTAGTGCGACCGCGTGGCTGGATGCCGATCAGCAGGCCCAGATCATGCAGGACACGGGTTGTCCGATCGGACCGATTTCGGGTGGTAACTTTACTGCGATCGTGAGCCCGGACGGATCGATTACTGATGGGCCGATCCAGGCTGGTGAAGGCGAAATAATTGCCGATCTTGACTTTGCGCAAATTGACGCCCGCAAAAGAGTTATGGATGCGCGTGGTCACTACAGCCGCCCCGAACTGCTCAGCTTGCTGATCGACCGGACACCCGCATCGTACGTCCATGAGCGCACCGCATACCCCAATGCTGATGGCTTGCTGATGGCTGTCGCGGAGGAGAGGCCAGTCGAAGTTCTCTAATTACACCGTACCTGAACCAACGACAGGGAGGTCAGCACATGTCCGAAGAAATCAATCCTAATCGCCGCTCCTTTTTAACAACCACGGTTCAAACCATTGCTGCTACCCAGCTTGGCAGGCTTGGTCTCACAAAACAGCACGCTACACCGGCAACGGCTGAGTTACCGATTGAAGGCGAACTCCCTTCTCTGGTCGGCGCAACCACATGGCTCAATTCGCAGCCATTAACGGTTGACGAACTGCGCGGAAAAGTTGTGCTTATCAACTTCTGGACTTATACCTGCATCAATTGGCTGCGCCAACTCCCTTATGTTCGTGCGTGGGCCGAAAAGTATCAGGATCAGGGACTAGTAGTAATTGGTGTACATACACCGGAGTTCGAATTCGAGAAGAATCTCGATAATGTCCGCCGAGCTTTGACGGACATGAGAATTGACTACCCGATCGCCGTGGATAACGATTATGCAGTGTGGCGTGCGTTCGGGAACCGTTATTGGCCGGCCCTTTATCTTATAGACACGCAAGGACGCATCCGTCATCACCACTTTGGCGAGGGCGAGTATGAGCGATCGGAACAGGTCATTCAACAGCTCCTGTCTGAGGCTGGAGCTGGTCGTGTTAGTCAGGAAATGGTCGCAGTCGAGGCGCGCGGTTTTGAGGCTGCTGCCGATTGGGACAGTCTGCGATCGCCTGAAAACTACCTCGGCTACGCAAGAACAGACAATTTTGCGTCTTCCGGCGCGATGTTAAACAAGCCTCATTCGTATACCGCCCCCGCGCAATTGCAACGAAATCAATGGGCACTTTCGGGCGATTGGACAATCGGCAGACAAGCCATTGTCCTGAACCAGCCCGGTGGGCAAATTGTGTACCGCTTCCACGCCCGCGACCTTCATCTCGTCATGGGTCCGTCCGCACCAGGAACGCCCGTGCGGTTCCGCGTGCTCATAGATGGGCAACCGGCAGTCGCGGCTCGTGGACTTGACGTTGATGAACGAGGCGAAGGCACCGTGACCGAACAGCGGTTGTACCAACTGGTTCGGCAATCGGAGCCTATCCGCGATCGCCAATTCGAGATCGAGTTTCTAGATGCTGGGGTAGAGGCGTTTGCATTCACGTTTGGTTGATCACGCAAACAGATATGTCCTCACAACAAGTGACAGGGAGGTAAATGATATGACGATGAACTCCACACATGACAGCCCAATCCTCGTGACTGGAGCGGCTGGCGATATCGGTGCGATCGGTCGCAACCTCACTGCAATGCTGCTCGACAAAGGGCACCAGGTGCGCGCCCTGGTCCGCCGGGAGGATGAACGCGCTAAAGCGCTGCGTCAGCTTGGTGCCAAGGTTGTGCAAGGCGACCTGACCGATCTTGCCTCGATGCACCAGGCGATCGAAGGGGTTAAGCGCATCTATTTCGGCATGTCAGTCTCGGCAGCTTATCTCGAAGCTACGGTCAACACTGCTGCGGTGGCAAAACACCACGGTGTCGAAGCCTTCGTGAACATGTCGCAGATGACGGTGACGCAGATGAGCATCACTGAAACCACGGACAGCCCGCAGCACAAGCTGCACTGGCTTGCAGAACAGGCATTGGCGTGGTCGGGGCTGCCGGTCGTCACAGTGCGGCCGACGGTCTTCCTCGAAGGCTTCTTCCTGCGTCTCGCCGCTGCTGGCGTCCGGGATAACAACGAACTGGCACTGCCGCTGGGCAACAGCAAGACTTCACCGGTTTCAGCGGTTGATGTAGCGCGCGCCGTTTCCGAAATCCTTGACGACCCTGCCCCACACATTGGTCATATTTACAATCTAACCGGATTTGAGTCAGCCGATCTCGACCACTATGCGCGCGCGTTTTCCGAAGCACTCGGTCGAACGATTCGCTATCGCGACGTGCCGCTCTCCGGGTGGACTGACACGCTTCGTGAGTTTGCAGTGCCAACGCACCTCATCAACCACCTCGCGGTGATGGCTGAACTTCATGCTCAGGGGCGGTATGACCGCATGACGGATGACCTGTTCAAGCTCACGGGCAAGACGCCAACGAACCTATACGACTTCGTGAAATTGCACGCCGCAGAATTCACGCGAAGTCAAGTCGCGGCTTAAAGGGCAGGTCGCCCAGATGTCACCGAGTAGACGGCGGAAACTTCGCGGCACGGAAACAGCCGCAGTTCTTCTCTAGGGAGATCCGTGCTGCGTTTCGATCGCGACGCTAGTTAGCTCACCACGTACAAACCAAAAAGATCGAAACCTATTCAACCTATTCAAAAGGAGAACATCATGACTCAATCAGAAGTTACACAACGAAACAGCGGGCAGGCATCTGATGCCAATGCGATCGGAAGGAATAAACCCATAACCGTCTCGTTGCATTTGCCCATCCAGCCACAATTCCGCACCATTGACGGGCTATCCATCCGTTATGCCGAGAGCGAGGACCCAGGGCGAGGTGTGCATGCTCTCCTTCTCAGCCCTTGGCCGGAGAGCCTATATGCGTTTGAGCCAACGTGGTTGCAGCTCTCCCAGTACGCGCACCTTGTGGCGATCGACCTTCCAGGCTTCGGACACTCTGAGCGACGCGACGACCTCATGTCCTCACGCGCCATGGGCGAGTTTATCGTGCGCGTCGCTGATGCATTTGGGCTGGAGCAGCCGCACGTTGTCGGACCTGACGTTGCCACCAGTGCCGCACTCTTCGCCGCAGCCCTCCATCCAGGACGGCTACGCAGCCTTGTCGTCGGGAGCGGGGGTGCGGCAGTTCCGCTACAGTTGGGTGGACTGCTGAAGGAGTGGGTCGAGGCTCCCGACATCGAGCCATATCGCAACATCGACGGGCGACAGATTGTCAGTGCAGCGATCGCGAAGTTCGAGCGATACACGCCGACCGATGCTGCACGCGAGGATTATCTCTCGTCCTATGAGGGTGAAAGGTTCGTCGAGTCAATGCGCTACGTGCGTGCGTATCCAACGCAGCTTCCCGACCTCGCTGGTCTGCTGCCGACTATCCAAACGCCAGTGTTGATCATTGCCGGACGACGGGATCACGTCGTACCCCTGGTCAACGCGGAGTTTCTCCTCGAACGACTGCCCGCGAGCAAACTTGCCGTCCTCGAAGCGGGGCACTTCACATGGGAGGATGCTGCCGACGAGTACGCGGCATTCGTCACAAATTGGTGGGATAGAGGCTACGCGATCGCCGACCCCCGATCAAGCGACATCAACGAGGAGAATGGAGCGGCTCTCCCGGTGACGACTAATGTGCAGCAGGTGGAGGTAGCCGTGCTTGCTGGCGGTTGCTTTTGGGGCATCGAGGACATCCTGCGTGAGGTGCCTGGCGTGATCGACACCGAGGTCGGTTACACGGGCGGCTGGCTTGAGAACCCAACATACGAGGACACGCACGACAGCCAGTCTGGACACGCCGAAGCGGTTCGCGTCACTTTCGATCCATCGGTGCTTAGCTTCGAGGATCTGCTCGATCGCTGGTTTTTCCGCCTGCACGACCCCACGACGCTCAACCGTCAGGGCAACGACATCGGGACGCAGTACCGCTCGGCGATCTTTCCGCAGACGGACGAGCAGCAGGCGATCGCGGAACGTGTCATCGCGCGTGTCGCCGTGTCAGGGCACTGGAAGCGACCGGTTACCACAAGCATTGAACCCGCTGCAACCTGGTACAGCGCTGAGGAGTACCACCAGGACTACCTGCGCAAGCATCCCGGCGGATACACCTGCCATTACCTGCGCGATTAAGCAGCCGATCGGCGCGTCGGCGTGGATATCAGCTCACCAGTCAGCGCTTAAAACCGAAGGCCCAAACGGCTTTGACTATCACCTAACCTGCAACATTCACACCATATTTCTAAAGGAGATTGTCATGAAACTGGAAGGTAAAACAGCCTTAATCACTGGCGGTACCAGCGGCATTGGTCTAGCAACCGCTCAAGAATTTATCCGCGAAGGGGCGAAGGTCGTGGTAACGGGCAGGACTCCCGACAGGCTTGCCCAAGCGGCGGAGGTGCTAGGACCAAATGCGACCGTAGTCTCAGCGGATGTGAGCAAGTCTGATGAACTGGATGAACTGTTCAAGCAGGTGCGCGAGAAGCATGGACACCTTGATGTAGTCTTTGCCAATGCTGGCATAGCAAAGTTGGGTCCGGTGGAGAGTACCACTGAAGAAGTGGTGGACGAACTGTTCAATACCAATTTTCGAGGCAATTACTTCACGGCTCAAAAAGCGCTGCCGCTATTGAAAGATAGTGGGGCGATCGTGTTCACCACATCCTGGTTTGTGGAGGTCGGCATTGCCGGAACATCAGCGGTGTCTGCAACCAAAGCAGCTCTGCGATCGCTCACACGCACCCTGGCAACAGAGCTACTGCCACGCAACATCCGAGTCAATGCGGTTAGTCCTGGCGTGATTGAGTCGCCGCTGTTTGGGAAGCTTGGCTTGCCGGAAGAGACGGTCCAAGCAATCGGAAAAAGTCTCCTACAACAGATGCCGATGCAGCGATTTGGCACGGTAGAGGAAGTTGCGAAGGCGGTGGCTTTTCTGGCATCGGACGACGCCTCCTACATTACAGGAGTCGAACTTGCCGTTGATGGCGGGCGGACTCAGCTTTAAAGCGCAAATGCTGGATAGGAGATAGCCCCCATGGCAAGGTTGTTATCAGTCAACGTTGGTCTTCCTCGCGAGATTTCATGGCGCGGGCAGACTGTATATACAGCAGTATGGAAAGAGCCGGTCGAAGGACGTTGCATGGTGCGGCGACTCAACATCGATGGTGATGCACAAGGTGACCTGGCCGGTCACGGTGGCGAACAGCGCGCGGTGTTTGTCTACCAGATCGAGTCTTATCGCTATTGGGAACGTGAACTGAATCGGAGTGATTTCACATTCGGGCAATTCGGCGAAAACTTTACGGTGGAGGGACTGGCTGATAGTGAGGTCTGCATCGGCGATCGCTACCGGATTGGCGGGGCGCTGTTTGAAGTCACCCAGCCGCGTGTGACCTGCTATCGCGTTGGCATCCGCATGGATGATCCCAGGATGCCGGCTTTGCTGGTGGCGCATCGCCGCCCGGGGTTCTACTTTCGCGTGCTCGAAGAGGGCGAGGTCGGGGCTGGCGACGAAATTATTAAAGTTGCTGAGGGTCCAGAGCACCTGACGGTCGCCGCGGTCGATGCGCTGCTCTATCTTCCCAAACCTGCCAAAGAAGACGTTGAGCGGGCTCTGCGGATCTCAGCGCTGAGCCCTGGCTGGCAGTCTTCTTTCGAGGCGATGCTTCAGCAAATGGCACAATCGGGGTCACGCACCGGCAATGCGGGTCTCGCTTCACCGGAGCAGATGGCTACAGCCGCTCCTGGATTTCGGTCTCTCAAAGTAGCTCGGATCGATCGCGAGAGCAGTAGCGTCGTCTCACTGATACTGGAGCCAACAGACGATCGTCCACTCACCGTCCCTCTGACTGGGCAGTTCGTAGCATTGCGACTTCGTCCTCAACCGGATGGACCTCCAGTTTTGCGCAGCTACTCACTTTCGGGTCTGCCGGATGCCCATCGTTATCGCATCAGTGTTAAGCAGGAGCCGCACGGCCTCGCCAGCACCTACGTAAACACACAGCTCCGGATTGGCGATGTGCTGGAGGTCAGCGAGCCACGGGGTGCCTTCACCCTGCAACCAGGCGATCGTCCTGTGGTGCTATTGAGCGCGGGCGTAGGCGTAACTCCGGTGCTGGCTATGCTCCATGCACTGGTGTCCCAGGCATCGGTGCGCCCGGTTTGGTGGATTTTTGGCGCACGGAACAGCGGGGAGCATCCCTTTGCCCAGGAAGTACGCGATCTGCTGGCGAAGCTTCCCAACGCCAGGAGCTACGTCCAGTACAGCCAGCCTGATTCCACTGACCGATTGGGGTTTGATTTTGATGCAGCCGGTCGCCTGACTGCCACTGTCCTCAAAGCGTTGGAGCTTCCCCTCGAATCCGATTTTTATCTGTGCGGACCACCCGCGTTTCTAGCAGACTTCACCGCCGGACTTGCCGATCGAGGAGTAGTGCGCGATCGCATCCACACCGAAGTTTTCGGTTCAGGCAAGTCCATCACCCCGGGCGTAGCGAACGCAGCACACCGTCCACCACACGCGCCGGATGGTCCTGCTGGCGAAGGTCCAAGCATTTCATTTGCCCGCACCGGGCTCACGGTTTCCTGGGACTCCAAGTTTCAGAGCCTTTTAGAACTTGCTGAAGCCTGTGATGTCCCGGTGCGTTGGTCCTGCCGGAGCGGAGTTTGCCATATGTGCGAGTCTGGGCTAATTTCCGGGTCGGTGCAATATGACCCTGAGCCGCTCGACGCTCCGGCGGTTGGGAACCTATTGATTTGCTGCGCGCGCCCGCAGGAAGACATGGTCATCGATCTCTAGAATGCCTAGCAACATGCATGAAAAAATTTAGGAGGATTTCATATGCGATCTGACATTGTTCCAGGAGCGGTCTTTCCCGACTACGAACTGCCCGACCACACTACCAAGCGCCGGAAGCTCTCCGACCTGCAAGGGCAACATCCGATGGTCCTCGTCCTCAGTCGCGGTGGGTACTGCCCCAAGGATCGCCGGCAGGCTGAAGGGCTGGTTCAACTCCATCGTGAGATCGAGGTCGGCTATTGCCGTTTGGTCACGATCAGCACTGACAACCTCACCGAGACGAATGAATATCGCAGCGGCGTTGGGGCCCACTGGCCGTTTCTCTCCGATGCCGGACGCAAAGTCCAAAAGGACCTCGACATTGCCGAATACACCGACCCGCTCCACAATCCCATGATCCCATACACGATCGTCCTGGAACCGGGTCTAGTCATTTACAAGATCTACATGGGCTACTGGTTTTTCGGGCGACCGACTCTAGAGGAGCTGTGCCAGGATCTGCGCGCCGTTCTCAAGAAATGCCGACCAGACTGGGACATCACAACACCTGAACTGAAAGCAGCATGGCAGGAAGGCCGCAAGGAACTCTTCTACCCGTATGGTAAAACCTACGCCCAGACGATCGGTGAACAGGACTAGACGCAGAGTTATCACATGCAAGGAGGCGCACCAGTCAATCTCACACTGGAAGCCATCATTGCCCCTCAAAAGAGGCAGAGAATATGTCTGAAAAAATCAACCGTCAACGCCGCCGCTTTTTGGGCATTGCGGCCACAACCATTGCGACTACACAGCTAGTCCGATTTGGTTCTGCAATCGCCCAATCAAGCCAAACAAAACCAGCCGCTCTGGACAGGATGAAGTCGGGGACAACCACATCGTTTGGCTCACTCAAGCAGATCGATGCTGGGGTTCTGAATGTTGGATACGCTGAAGCGGGTCCTGTGGATGGTGATCCAGTAATCCTCCTGCACGGCTGGCCCTACGACATTTACAGCTATGTCTATGTCACTCCGTTGTTAACGTCAGCGGGGTACCGAGTGATTGTCCCCTATCTACGCGGCTATGGGACGACGCGCTTTCTTTCGAGCGAGACACCCCGGAATGGGCAGCAGTCGGCACTTGCAGTCGATATCATCGCGTTAATGGATGCACTCAACATCGAGAAAGCGATCATCGGCGGGTTTGATTGGGGCGCGCGAACAGCCAATATCATCGCGGCACTCTGGCCCGAACGCACCAAGGCGCTCGTCTCTGTAAGCGGTTATTTGATCGGCAACCCTGAAACCAACCAGATGCCACTGCCGCCGCAAGCTGAACTTCAATGGTGGTATCAATTTTATTTCGCGACGGAGCGGGGCCGCGCGGGCTACGAACAATATCGGCATGACTTTAACAAGCTCATCTGGAAGCTTGCTTCGCCGCAATGGCAATTCGATGACGCGACATTCGATCGCAGTGCCGAGTCTTTCAACAATCCCGATCATGTCAGCATCGTCATTCACAACTACCGCTGGCGGCTCAGTCTGGCTGAAGGTGAGCCGCAGTACGACGAGCTTGAGAAGCGACTTGCCGAAGCTCCAGTAATCACCGTGCCCACCATCACGCTTGAAGGGGATGCCAACGGTGCACCACACCCAGATGCCAGTTCCTATGCCAGGAAATTCTCGGGCAGATACTCACACCGGGTTATCAGTGGCGGCATTGGACACAACCCACCTCAAGAAGCGCCACAGGAGTTTGCAAATGCGATCGTCGAAGTTGACGGTTATTGATGGTGTTTTACCTGAGTCGTGAACAGACAATTTACAGCACGGAGAAAACACCATGACCCAACTAAAAAAAGTACGTTACCCAACCAAAACCCGCACGATAGGTGCCTTCGTCTTCCTCTCACGATTCCTTGTTGCGCTTTTTGTGGCAACGGTGTTTCTAGCACCACTCAGCCGCGTGCTGGCGCAGCAGCCTACACAGAGTGGCGCACAAGCTCAGGTTGTAACCGAGGCGATCGCAACCCAAGACAACACACTCCGCCCCTTTGGCAATGAAGCTGCCACGACTCAACTCGAAACTGCACAGTCCGCCGACACAACTGCAATTCGCCCCTTTCAAGTCCACGTTCCACAAGAGCCGATCGACGACCTTCGCCAACGCATTGCGGCGACTCGCTGGCCTGACCAGGAGACTGTTACCGACCAGTCACAGGGTGTGCAACTGGCAACCATGCAGGAGCTCGTCCGCTACTGGGGCGTGGAGTACGACTGGCGGAAAGCCGAGGCGAAGCTGAATGCCTTACCGCAATTTATAACAAACATCGACGGATTGGATATTCACTTTATCCATGTCCGCTCCCAAAATCCTAATGCGTTGCCGTTACTCATTACGCATGGCTGGCCCGGCTCGGTCATTGAACAGCTAAAGGTCATCGGTCCACTAACCGATCCCACTGCCTACGGAGGACAACCAGAGGATGCCTTTGACCTGGTGATTCCGTCGATTCCCGGCTACGGCTTCTCCGGCAAGCCGACGGGCATCGGTTGGGACCCCGATCGCATTGCACAAGCCTGGGCAGAACTGATGCAACGCCTCGGCTACACCCGCTACGTTGCCCAAGGCGGCGACTGGGGATCTCCCATCACTAGCGCGATGGCGCGCCAGGCACCAGCAGGATTACTCGGAGTCCACCTCAACCTGCCAGCGACGATACCGCCCGAGATAGCCACAGTGCTTGCTAGCGGCAGTCCCGCACCAGCCGAACTCTCCGAGCAGGAACGCGCGGCGTTTGACTCACTCGATACGTTTAATAAGAAGGACCGAGCCTACGCTGTGATGATGGGCACGCGTCCACAGACGGTCGGGTATGGTCTGTCGGACTCGCCAACCGGACTTGCGGCGTGGCTGCTTGGGCATCCAGGCTTCGCGCAGTGGACCTCCAGTGGCGACGATTCCGAAAAGTCCCCGACGAAAGACGAAGTGCTGGACGACATCACGCTGTACTGGCTAACAAATAGCGCGGTTTCATCAGCTCGGCTGTACTGGGAGAACAAAGCCAGCCTCTTGAACGCGATCGCCCAGAAGACCAACGAAATCTCGCTGCCAGTGTCCATCACGGTGTTTCCAGGGGAGATCTATCAAGCTCCAGAGACGTGGGCTCGGCGTGCCTATCGCAACCTGATCTACTTCCATGAGGCTGACAGGGGCGGTCACTTCGCGGCATGGGAGGAGCCGCAGCTCTTTTCCGAGGAAATCCGCGCAGCATTCAGGTCACTGCGTTAGTTCGAGACCAATGTATTCACTCGGCAAAATGACTAGCTATCAATAGAGGTAGTCATGGAAACAGCAGATATCATTGTGATTGGAAGTGGTCAGGAAAGCTAGGCGTACACAAACATAAAAGTTGGGGAGCACCTGAAGAGGTGCTCCCCAACTTTTTATGCACTAAGAATCAGAACAATTAAGCCTTTCCTCGCCTGTCGTGGAGCTTTTGCTCAATTAGAGGATCTTGCCAACCCGTTGGTTCCGCACTATTTCCAGAGGAGGGTTCCTCTAGGGTCTTCTTCGCTGCCGAAGTTGCACTATCGGCAACATCTTTAGCTTTTTGAGAGGTTTGGTTAATGGTGTTTTGGATCGCGGGCCTTACATCATCATTGATTGTTTTTTTAGCAGAATCGGTGACTCCGCGAACGTCTGCTTCATTGATTTTGCCTTGTACAGACTGGGTTACACCGCGAACATCTGCTTCGTCAATTTTGCCTTGAATAGATTGGCTGACACCGCGAACATCTGCTTCATTGATTTTGCCCTGTACAGACTGGGTTACGCCGCGGACGTCTGCTTCATTAATTTTGCTTTGGACAGACTGGCTTACACCACGAACATCTGCTTCATTAATTTTGCTTTGGACAGACTGGGTTACGCCGCGAACATCTGCTTCGTCAATTTTGCCTTGAATAGATTGACTGACACCGCGAACATCCGCTTCCTCGATCTTCTGCTTTGCAGACTCAGCTAGCCCTTTGACATCTGTTTCGTCAATCTTTTCTTTGACACTATCAAGGGCATCTTCAACCCGATGGGTGACGCTTTCAGCTGCGTCCTTAATTGATCCCACCGCATTTTCCACTTGCTGGTCCATGTTTGTAGCAGCTTGATCACCAATAGCTGCACCTGCGATCGCGCCACCTACAGCACCAACGGCTGCACCCATTTTACCACCGACCATTCTACCAACTACCGCGCCTGCAACACTACCTCCGGTTGCGCCAACCGCTTTAGCTACAGTATGTCCACCGCTTTGATTTTTTTTGTCCTTCTCTGTCTGCTCGGATTGGGTAGAAGGAAAATTGGTATCCTGACTTACAATGTTTTTATCAGGATTTCCAGATGGATATTGGTTATTGCTTGCACTCGTCATAAAGTAAATCCTCTTGAAAGATAAATTTCTCTTATTTCTATTTAGAGCATATCAATTGGGATCTAGTAATTCATCTTCTCAAGGCTGAGACTTTCTAGAAGCTATTTCAGCCAATAGTTATAGACCTTCGCTATCGATTCAATTTTCTAATACTCAAACAACCATTCACTGATATCACTAGTAGAGCTTGATATTGATACAGCGAGGATTCCGAAGAAATTAGACCAGATTAACCTAAAATCTTAAGCGCTAATAAGCTTTCTTAATGAATCTAGGGCAAGCTGGAGCAGAATAGATGTGGCAATGGCTATAGTGGACGATCGAGCTCGTGCATATCTTTTTGTCACTAATAGAAGCTGGAGCAACGTGGCAGTTACTCGAACAAGGTATAAGAAAGGAGCACTCACGCTGATTGATAATAGAGCATATATTTGCTGCTCTGTGTTTAAAGAAGATGCTTATCGCTACGGCAGGAGTTTTCTCCAAAGCACAGTGTTGATTTAAGCTAAGCTTTTGTCACTCAATAAGCTATCCTTTCGCCAAAGTTCAATCTAGAATATTGATTCTTTCTTTGAGCGATCGCCTCCACTCATATGTCTACGAACTGTATTTCTGAACACACCTCGGCTTCACCTTTAGTTCAACTCTGAAGACAGAGTAGTCCTAGCGCTTGAGGCAGACGTTAGCTAGAGCGATCGCCCTCTACACTCTAGAGATGAAGTTTAGCCCCGTCTCTTCACTATCACTAACCCGCTTCTAACAAAGACATTAATTATTAAAGATATTAAGAGAAACTTATGCAACTTCAAGTCGAGTGTAGCAACACAGTTGGAAAACAGCAGGTTTGCCAGATTTGTAATTGTTCCTTTGAAATGCAAGCCGCACAGATTATGGTTTGTGATGACCAAGGAAGCATCTACGGCAATGTTTGCCCTGTCTGCATTAGCAGAGGATTTGGTTGGCTTAACAGCCACTTTAAACCGTTCAGGTAGATAAAAACAGCAATTGCCGTGCCCTCAAATCTAATTGCTGTGATTAAAGAATGAAGTGGACAACTGTAAAAACTGGAGGCGCGCTCCTCAAAGGGTTCCAGTTTTTAGGGCATGCTTGGTTGCATCTACTTCACTGACTTAATATCACTTTAAAGAACCTGTGTGAGTAAACAGATTAAAACGATGGAAAAAGTTTACGGGAATACACAAGGCATTAGATCGAGTCATCTCAAACAGCTTCAGCAATTGTATGAGCAGCGACAGCCGGGCGATCGCTTTGTAACCTCTGAATTTGCCCAACAGTTGACGGCTCTCAGCCTTGAAACTCACCATCCCTTATGCAGCTACATCAATCGTCGTGGGCAAATCGTCCGCATCGCGATAGGAACTCCTGCCCAAACTCAGCTTGCTGCTTCTGAGCTACCTCGCCAAAGTGCTGAACGCTTGAGTGGCATTCACTGTGTGGCTGTTCAGCCTACCCCTCCTGATGCTGCAAGCCTACTTGCAATGGTACGACAACGCTTAGATGCACTAGTCATCCTGATTCCAAATGAAACAGATGGGAAGCGACCGGGAAACCATAATCCAGCCTCAATCAAAGAAGCCTATCTCGCCCATTTGGTATCTGACCTGAAAACACCTTGGGCTGTTTCACCCCCCTTTAAACTAGAAGATTTGGTGGAACAGGACTCAATTGATTGGGTTGATGAGTGGGAAACGGAGTTTCAGGAATCTGGCTTTGCAGCATTGCAGTTTCAGCAAATTGAGTCTGATGACGATCGCGTCCTTCTGGTCGGACTGATGACCGATGATCTAACAGAACAACGGTTTCACGATGGTTTAGCAGAACTGACTCGACTCGTAGAAACGGCTGGAGGCGAAGTCGTGGGGACAGTGCAGCAAAAGCGATCGCGCCCTCATCCCCAGACTGTGGTAGGTCAAGGCAAGGTTGAAGAAATTACGCTTCAGGCTCAAACCTTAAACGCTAACTTGATTGCATTTGATCGAGACATTTCCGCTTCCCAAAGCCGCAACTTGGAGGAACAGATTGGCATTCGAGTTGTAGATCGAACTCAGGTTATTCTGGATATCTTTGCTCAACGCGCCCAATCTCAAGCAGGCAAATTGCAAGTCGAATTAGCGCAAATGGAATATCTGCTGCCTCGCCTACGAGGGCGCGGACGAGAAATGTCTCGTTTGGGTGCTGGCATTGGCACGCGAGGACCAGGAGAAACCCGCCTGGAAGTAGAGCGACGCACCATTCAACAACGAATTAGTCATCTCCAGCATGAGGTCAACCAACTCCAGGCACATCGTTCTCGCCAACGCCAACAGCGCCAACAACAGGATATTCCTACCGTTGCATTGGTTGGCTACACTAATGCAGGCAAATCGACCCTGCTTAATGTTTTGACCCAGGCTGAGGTTTATGTTGCCGATCAGCTATTCGCAACCCTTGATCCCACAACTCGCCGACTCACGATTTCTGAGCCGTTATCTCAAGAACAGCGTCCATTGCTGCTCACCGATACGGTTGGTTTTATCCACGAACTGCCACCTGCACTGATTGATGCATTTCGCGCCACACTCGAAGAAGTAACTGAGGCAGATGCACTTTTGCATGTGATTGACTTGTCTCATCCCGCCTGGGAAAGTCATATCCATTCGGTAGAAGCAGTATTGGCAGATTTATCAACTCTTCCTGACCCAAATTTGCCAATGTCTACCTTGCTAGTGTTTAACAAACTAGATCAGGTGGATAGTGAGACGTTGGCGATCGCCCAGCAACAATATCCACAATCAGTGTTTATTTCAGCCACTAAAGGTTTGGGCTTAGACACTCTCCGACAGCGACTACTACAACTCATCGATCACGTAACCATACCCGTATAACTGAAACGGCTTTAAACATAATGGACACCAATGTCTTGCAGCGTTATTGGGCAGGAGAAAGAGATTTTGTCGGACTAAAACTAGCCAATGCAAAGTTAAATCGAGCAGAATTAACCAACATCAACTTGTCTCAAGCAGACTTAAGAGGAGCTAGACTCATCGGAGCTAATCTACAGCAGGCAAACTTAAGCAATGCATGTCTAGCAAATGCAGATTTAACAGACGCTAATTTAGAAGGTGCAGATTTAAGAGGTGCAGATTTGTCTGCTGCGCTGCTACTTAGAACAAACTTGTCCCAAGCAAGGATGGTGGGTGCTAACCTGAAGTGGGCATCTTTAGCAGGCGCAAACCTAGCAGGTGCAGACTTAGACGATGCAATTCTGAGTCGAACAATTTTGCCCGATGGTTCTTCCCTTAGCCCTGCACTAAGCCTGGACAGATTGTAAAGTTCCTCTTCAAAAGAATTGCAGGGGAGCGAACTGAAAGGATATTACCTTGAGTGAACCTGTAAATAATTCTCAAGCTCAAATGTTTTCAAAGTCACAAACTTGCTTCATTTAATCCCCCTCCCCCGGGTGGAAGATTGGATAGGAAGGCAAAAGTAAATTTATAACTTAGCAGCTAGCAAATGAAACTTCTCGTAGGATGACTGATGGGAAACAGTTGCCTGTTGAGGATTTTTCGTGCTCAAACCAACTCCTCGAGACAACAATTTCTTGAGGAGTTTTATTTATTGTTGAAAACTAAATCATACCGATTCTACACAGTGGTTCATATTTTGTAGCGTACTCTATACAGACTGCAAAATACAAAGCTTTAAAGAAAATCAGTCTTAAATCGTAGTCTGTAACAAGAAGCTGTAGCTATTAGCACTATCTTCCGTAACATGGCATAGCCCTTCAGACGCAAATCACGCTGTTCTTGAGATAGAGGATAAAGCAGATGACAGCAGATATTGTTTTTAGTTAATGGCTAAAGAATCAGCTCAGCTTATTGCCTGAATTCTTTACTCGACGATTGAGACTGGTTTTATCTGACTCATAGTTTTTGGTAGAGATCGCCGAGTAGTAATTAGGTTCTTTTCACCTTACTGGCTGATGTTTGCCGCTCGTATCACCCTGATTCAAATAAACAGTTGCCAATTTTGGAACTCGTGATTCTTCAGTCGATAGTTCCAAAGCAAACCTCACCTTAAAAACAGCAATATTGGTAGCCCTATGCCACAAAAAAAACAGACGTTTGATGAACGCAACGGTCAATCTCAAAGTTCTAAAAAATCTTTAGCAATGAGTACACCTTCATCTAGCCTATATTCATCTCACTCTCAATCCACAATTGAGAAAAGTATTTCTGTAACTGCGTCTGTTCAAGCGCCTGATTTGGTTTGCTTATCCCATTTACGCTGGAATTTTGTTTACCAGCGGCCGCAGCAATTGCTGAGCCGTTGTGCTCAAACGCAGCGGATCTTTTTTATCGAAGAACCTATTTTTCACCCTTCTATTCAGGCACAGCTAGAGGTAAGCCAGCCTGAAGCTGGTGTTTGGGTAGTTGTGCCACAGTTGCCCGAAGGGATGAGTGAAGAGGCGATCAACACGGTTCAACGGAGTTTGATCGATGATTTGTTGGCAGAGCGAAATATTCAACAGTACATCTGTTGGTATTACACGCCAATGGCGATCGCCTTCACTCGCCACCTTGAACCACTGGCAGTAGTTTATGACTGCATGGACGAACTATCGGCCTTTAAGGGTGCCTCTCCTATCATGAAACAGCGGGAGGCTGAGCTGTTTGGTCGTGCCGATCTGGTATTTACGGGTGGGCAAAGCTTATACGAATCAAAGCGGGATCATCATCCAAATGTGTATGCTTTCCCCAGCAGTGTGGATGTGCCTCACTTCGCTCAATCTAGAAAACTCACCGAAGACCCGGCAGATCAAGCAAACATTCCCCATCCTCGACTCGGCTTTTATGGGGTAATTGATGAGCGGATGGATATTGAGCTAATCGCAGGCATTGCTGCAGCCCGTCCCGACTGGCATTTGGTTCTGATTGGTCCCGTTGCTAAGGTTGATCCCGCCAATTTGCCGCAGGGTGAAAACATTCACTACCTGGGCAGCAAAGATTATAAAGAGTTGCCCTCCTATCTGGCAGGGTGGGATCTTGCAATGCTGCCCTTTGCCCGTAATGAATCGACTCGATTCATTAGCCCCACCAAGACTCCCGAATATTTGGCAGCTGGGAAACCCGTTGTATCTACATCCATTCGAGACGTAGTTCGTCCTTATGGACAACAGGGTATGGTGAGAATTGCTGACAACGTTGCAGATTTTGTTGCGTCGGCTGAAGCTGCGATGCGAGAAGATACTCCAACATCGGGATGGCTCAGTCAAGTAGATGCTTTCTTGGAAAAGATTTCCTGGGATCGGACGTTGTCTTCAATGCAAAAATTGATTGGAGAGGCGATCGCTGATACTCATTCATCTACCCATCTCACGACTACTCACGCAACAGGATATGGACAAACCCCAGCGGTTGTAACCAGAGACTTTGTATTTGACTATCTGATCGTGGGAGCAGGTTTCTCGGGTAGCGTCATTGCAGAGCGACTGGCAAAATCTGGCAAAAAAGTGCTGATAGTCGATCGTCGCAACCATATTGCTGGCAACGCTTATGACCACTACGACAATGCGGGCGTTCTAGTTCACAAGTACGGTCCTCACATCTTTCATACCAACTCTCGTGAGGTATTTGAGTACCTCTCTCAATTCACAGAATGGCGTTCTTATGAACACCGCGTACTTGCCAGTGTTGATGGTCAGCTAGTTCCTATTCCAATCAACTTGAATACCATCAACAAACTCTACGGGTTAAACCTCAACTCATTCCAGGTTGAAGAGTTTCTACAATCATTGGCGGAACCCAAAGAGCAGATCCGTTCTTCTGAAGACGTGGTAGTAAGCAAGGTTGGACGGGTTCTCTATGAGAAGTTTTTCCGGGGCTACACTCGGAAGCAGTGGGGACTTGACCCGTCAGAACTGGATAAATCTGTAATTGCTCGCATTCCCACACGCACTAATCGGGACGATCGCTATTTCACGGATACATACCAGGCGATGCCGCTACATGGTTTCACTCGTATGTTTGAAAACATGTTAAACCATCCGAATATCAAGGTAATGTTAAACACCGATTACCGCGAGATTGAGAAAGCGATTCCCTGTCGTGAAATGGTGTATACGGGACCAGTTGATGAGTTTTTTGAATATCGTTATGGCAAGCTGCCCTACCGATCGCTGGAATTTAAACACGAAACTCACAATACACCTGTCCATCAAACTGCTCCTGTAATCAATTATCCTAACGAGCATCTCTATACTCGCGTCACGGAGTTTAAGTATTTGACCGGACAGGAACACTCTAAGACCAGTATCGTTTACGAGTTTCCCCGTGCTGAGGGTGATCCCTACTATCCTGTGCCGCGCCCCGAAAACGCTGAAGTGTATAAGAACTACAAAGCGCTAGCAGATACTACTCCTGGGGTGTACTTTGTTGGACGGCTGGCAACCTACAAGTACTACAACATGGATCAATGTGTAGCTCAAGCACTCAACGTATACAAGCAAATTGCTAGCAAACAACGCTTAGAAGCAACTAGCTAGAGCGTAGGTAAAGCGTGAGATTCCTGGTTCCTAAGCTAGAGTTAGGAACCAGGAATCTGCTAGATCAAATTTAACTAGGAGAATCGTTGATGAACTTGGAACCTCTCTCACTTCCACCTTTGGAGATGTGGGCTGGAGTGGAGTGTACGGTTAATCGTGTGGGTGATGAGTATTTTGATCAGTTGGAGCGCAATGGTCACGCGACGAGGCTAAATGACCTCGATCGCTTTGCTGCATTAGGCATTCGTGCCATTCGCTATCCAGTGCTGTGGGAACGGGTTGCTCCAAACGGATTGGAAAAGGCAGATTGGACTTGGACCGATGAACGGTTGGAACGGCTGCGGGAGTTGGGGATTTGTCCAATTGTAGGATTGGTGCATCATGGCAGTGGCCCACGGGATACCAGTTTGATTGATCCAGCATTTCCAGAGCGGCTGGCGGAGTTTGCCCATGCGGTGAGCGATCGCTATCCTTGGGTGACTCACTACACACCCGTGAATGAACCGCTCACAACTGCTCGATTTAGCGGACTGTACGGACACTGGTATCCGCACGGTCGCGACGATCGCACCTTTCTGCGTGCTTTGCTGGTTCAGTGCCGCAGCGTTGCTCTTTCCATGCAAGCCGTCCGTCAGGTCAATCCTGACGCGCAACTGGTGCAAACTGAGGACATGGGCAAAACGTTTAGCACACCCCTGCTGGCATACCAGGCAGACCTGGAAAATCAACGCCGCTGGTTGAGCCTGGATTTGCTCTGCGGTCGGATTAATCCAGATCATCCACTCTGGCATTACTTTTGTCAGGCTGACATTGAGGCGGCTGAATTGGAATGGTTCCTAGAGCATCCCTGCCCGCCAGATATTGTTGGCATCAACTATTACCTGACGAGCGATCGCCTACTCGATGAACAGTTGGAAAAATATCCAACTCACTTTCACGGTGGTAACGGTCAGCACGAATACGCTGATGTAGAAGCTGTGCGGGTTTGTGGAGAGGGAGTCGCTGGACATTATCGCCTGCTACGAGAAACTTGGGAACGATATCAACTCCCAGTTGCGGTGACAGAAGTTCACCTATGTTGTACCCGTGAGGAGCAGTTGCGCTGGCTCAAGCAAGCCTGGGAGGCAGCGCAACAGTTACGCGGCGAAGGAGCAGACATCCGGGCGATCACGGCTTGGTCGTTACTAGGAGCCTATGACTGGAACAGTTTGGTCACTCGTGCCAATAACTTCTACGAACCGGGTGTGTTTGATTTGCGATCGCCTACCCCTCGTGCCACTGCTTTGGCTACAATGGTGAGCCATTTCTCCCAAGGCAAAACTTACGAGCACCCTATCCTCGAAACACCAGGATGGTGGCAACGCCCAGAACGCTTGTTCTACCCCGCTGTTAACTGTAATTTCTCATCATCCACTACTTCCCCAGCACGTCATGACTCTCTCTCTCCACTCGTAATCACGGGTGCAACCGGAACACTAGGACAAGCATTTGCTCGAATCTGTGATATCCGAGGCATTCCCTATCGACTGTTAACTCGACAGGAAATGAACATTACAGATATTCAATCAGTGGAGCGATCGCTAGACGAATTAAGACCCTGGGCTGTGATCAACACAGCAGGATATGTGCGAGTTGATGATGCCGAACGTGAACCTCATCTATGTCAGAAAATTAACGCTGATGGAGCCGCAATTCTAGCACAGGCTTGTGTTGAACGAAGTGTTGGGTTGGTGACTTTCTCCTCTGATCTGGTGTTTGATGGTACTCACACAAAGCCTTATCTAGAAAGCCATCAAGTTTCACCGCTCAACGTGTATGGACACAGCAAAGCTGTTGCCGAAAAGTGGGTGTTGCAGACCCATCCTTGTTCACTGGTGATTCGCACTAGTGCCTTTTTTGGGCCCTGGGATCGTCATAACTTCCTCACGATCCTGTTGCAGACGCTTGCGGATGGAAATCCATTTGTTGCTGCGAATGATGCGATTGTTTCTCCCACTTATGTTCCTGATTTGGTTAACACCACTCTTGATCTGTTAATTGATGGTGAGTGTGGTCTGTGGCATCTAGCGAATCCGGGAGCGATCGCCTGGGCAGAGCTAGCCCAACTCACTGCGAAGCTAGCAGGCATGGATGTTAGCCGCATCGAAGCCCGTCCATCTCACTCACTTGGCTGGGTTGCCCCTCGCCCAGTTTACAGTGCTCTGGGTAGCGAACGGGGTACCTTGTTGCCTGAGTTGGATCAAGCGATCGCCCGTTATTTGCGCGAGCGACAGTCAGTGTAATGGGTAAGGAGTAAAAATAAGTGGCGAAGCCACATTAAAGGAGAAGTTAAGATGTCTGATGAACAACAGGATGAATCCCTTGGCTTAGAACAACTTCCTCAAACTGAGCTAGATGCTGTTCCCGGCAAAGGGGAAAAGCAAGACCCTAATACTGGAGATATTCATGAAGCAGGTATATCCAAGCCAGATATCACTACGCCAGATGCTGCAAAGCTGACGGCTGAGCAGAACCGTAATACCAATTCCAAGAACTAAGGCTACAGATGAAAAGGCACCCCGCTAAGTGAGGTGCCTTTTCATCTATAACCGTTTTCGATCGAAAAGGTATAAGAACGATGATTGAGTAATATTTACCATTCATTAAAGGTGAACTATGGCAAGCTCTAAAACAACGCGGCGGAATTTCCTGATTACCAGCGTGATTGCGGCAGGTGGAGCAGTGAGTAATGGGGCTTGCCAACAATCTCAGACGACTACAACAGCCCAAGTACAAAACGACTCATCCTCTATACTTTCTGAGCCTGCTACTTCGTCATCTACACCTTCTGCTCCAGTAGAAATTCCCCAACAAGTGCTCGGACGTACCGAGGTTAATATACCAATTTTGGGCTTGGGAGGAGCGGGTCGTACTCCGCTATCTCGTGCTGGAGAAGAGCAAGAGGCGATCGCCATCATCGAACGAGCCTTAAACTTGGGAATTCGTTACTTTGATACTGCTTCTAGCTACGGCCCCAGTGAAGAAAGGTTGGGAAAAGTTTTACCTTCTCATCGAGCAAACTTATTTTTAGCCAGCAAAACAGGCCACCGAGATCGGGATGGTGCATGGCAAGACTTAGAGCAGTCTCTCCAGCGTTTACAAACGGACTATCTTGATCTTTGGCAGTTTCATGCTCTGACATACGATTGGGATTTGAACACTCTGCTAGATCAGCAGCAAGGTGCAATCAAAGCCGCAGAGGAGGCACGCCAGCAAGGAATCATTCGTTTCATTGGCATCACAGGACACTACAACCCAGCAATCATTGCTGAGGGGTTACGTCGTTACCCGTTTGATACAGCCTTGATTCCGGTTAATGCTGCTGATAAACATACTGCTAGCCCATTTATCACAGAAGTCTTGCCTACTGCTCAGCAACACAACACAGGGTTGATTGCAATGAAGGTTCCTGCCTATGGTCGGCTAATCGAAACGGAAGCTGTAGATGGAATGCGTCAGGCAATGGGATATGCTTTGTCTCAATCAGGAGTACACTGCTGCATCATTGCCGCAGAAACCGTGCAGCAGTTAGAACACAACGTTACTGTAGCTCAAACATTTCAACCCTTAACAAGTGAAGAAATAACTGCAATCGAGCAACGCACAGCCGCTGACTGGCAGAACTTTAGCTTCTTTCGCGAGTGGGCATAGAGTGACAACTGCTTTCTTTCACTTAGGAAAGCCACAGTAATCGTCTATCAAAGCTGTACAGAGGGTTGGTTTTACTCTGGAACCAGGATATGTCCTAAATAGCCTAATTTGTTGTAGTTTTCGAGAACTTCGTGGGCGATCGCTTCTCCTCTTCCAGCAGTTACCAGAGCCACACATGCGCCACCAAATCCGGCTCCGGTTAACCGTGCCCCTAATACACCAGGTGTTTTTTGCAGAAGTTCTACAAGCTGATCAAGTCCGGCTACGGATACTTCGTAATCATCTCGGAGGCTAGCGTGAGAATCATTCATCAACTCACCAAACCGTTCTGCTGAAACGCCTTGACGCGCTTCCAATACTCGATTGTCTTCGGTTACCACATGACGTGCCCGTCGCCGCAAAGGTTCGGGCAAGGTTTCTACAGTTTCCGGGTCAGTTACATCTCTGAGTGCTTTGACCTGCAATAGCCGGGCTGCTTCTTCACATTCTGCTCGACGTTGGTTGTACCCGCTAGTTGCCAGTTGCCGAGGAATGCCGCTATCGATTACAACAACTTCTGTATCTTGAGGAAGCGGAATCTTTTGGCGTTCGAGCGTTCGAGTATCCAAAAACAGCAGGTGTTGAGGATCTGCCAAACTGGATGCCATTTGATCCATAATGCCGCAGTTAACCCCGGCATACTGAATTTCTGCCTGCTGTCCTAGTTGAGCGATTTTTACATCGTCTAAGTCGAGGTGGAGGAGCGATCGCAATCCTCGTAAGGTCGCAACTTCTAGTGCGGCGCTGCTCGACAGCCCAGAACCAATGGGCACAGCCGAAGTGATAAATATGTTCACAGGTGGGATCGAGTGTCCTACTTGTTCCAACATGCGAATGCAGCCAACTACGTAACTGGCGAACCCTTGCGGCTTTAGGGAGGAGTCCATGTTTGAATCGGTAATGTCAACCCATTCTTCCAGTTCCGCAGAATAAAGGTGGTGTTGATTGTTTGGGCTAAGCCCTAAATAAACGGTTGTTTCCTGGGGAATTGCCGTCGGTAAAACAAAGCCATCATTGTAATCAGTGTGTTCACCCAGCAGGTTTACTCGTCCCGGAGCACTGGACTGGACTGTGGGTGCTGCATTAAAGATCTGTTGAAAGTCCATAAGTCACAACCTGCCTGTTTTGAGTGTGAGGTAGGCAGACCGCCCGTCCTCGTATATTTCTCACCGTTCTAGAGGTAAGGGTCTGGCACGTCCATTCACATCGATGCTTTGCCAGTTAGGGTCAAGGGTGAGATTTTTCAAACCGCCATTAGAAAGCACAAAGGTATCTTCAACTTTTGCTCCTGACAGGCTAGGATTCCAGGCTAGAACCATGTTTTCGGCTAAGGAATCGGTGCTGGTAGGCGTTGCAATCACTTCTCGCGCCAGATAGCCTGCGGTGCCGCCCTGATGATGTTCCTGAATGGCGTGAGGATAGCCTTGCTGGGTATAGGACTGGGCGATCGCCTCATACACTTCCCGCAAAGACACACCGGGCTTAGACGCATCCAGTGTTGCTGCTTCTACTTCTCGCACCTGCTGATGTAACTTCGCCTGCTCCAATGACAATCCACCAAAGTAAACGAAGCGGGTCAGACTAGCAACCAAGCCATAGCCCCGCGCACAAAAGACCAGCATGGCGACTCGCCCAAGTGCCTCATGCTTAGGGACAGGATGGCGATAGAGAGGCAATCGTTTCTCCCCTGCTGCTAGGGTTAGCGCGGGATGTAGTCCCCTTGCCCACATTGCTCTTGCTCCGGCTCCGGCGAGTTGATATTCTGTCCAGTCTGGTTGCGCTTCAAGTAATACTTCTGTCATCGCTTCACTGGCTAACCGCCCAACTAGTCGATATCGCTCCAGTTCGCTAGGCATCATGACTCGCTTGTGGGTGATTAGGGATGCCGGAATCGGAAGCTCAGTAAAATCTGATGACGTAGAGGGTTTGTCACTCAGAATCTTTCCGCCACCAGCCACCTCTTGCACAAAAGTGTCTCGTGCGGTTGAATCAGCCCAGGGGTGAGCAAAGAGTTTATAACCTCCAGCAGACTCATCTCGTCCCGGAAGTTCCTCATCTATAAACCGCTGGGCTTCAATTTCATCGGTCAACAACCAGGCACCCTCAGACGTTACTAAAATTTCTGCGGCTCCAGTTTCCGCTGCAAGCAAAACAGTGTGTGTTGCTCCGGCAGTTGCCCAAGAAAACCAATCTGTGCCGCGCAGTCGTAGCCCTGTCACTCCATCGCTTAGAGCCGCCCGCATCAGCTCTAGTTTGCGAGCAATTTCGGCGGCATAGTGAGTGTTAAATGACGAGTTTTGAACTGAGGCAGAAATCATTGGTTTAACGTGAATATAAATGAATAAAAATGATAAAAGTTGTTTGACTAACAAACTCTCTGATGTAGGTTGGGTGAAGCAAAGCGGAACCCAACATTTGCCTAGTCTCGTAGCTCTACCTTCGCTTTACCCAACCTACGCCTGTTCGCATTTTGCCTCTGTTGGGTTCCGCATTCGCTTCACCCAACCTACGGAATTTGCTACTTTCCAAACGCCCTCTTATACAGTGTGTAATTCCTCCAAATTGACATTTACAGCCTGTAATTCCTTTGCTTTTTCCTCTGGTAGTGCATCGTTGGCAAACATTCCGGCTGCCAATTCGGTTCCTGCTAGATATTTCAGCCGTTCTGAAGTGCGGTAAGGAGGGTAAAACTCAGCATGGAGATGCCATTCTGGATGAGGTTGACCATCGGTAGGAGCCTGAAACCATGCCATCAAATAGGGAAAAGGACGATTCCACAGTCCGTCATATTTCAAGGTGACTGTTTTGATGGCTCTAGCCAGTCCCCCACGCTGCTCTGAAGTGAGTTCTAAAAAACCTGGCACGGGTTGAATGGGGGCAATCCAAACTTCATAGGGGTAGCGAGCACACACCGGTACAAAGGCGATCGCCCACTCATCTCGATATAAAATTCGCTGATTGTCCTTAATTTCCTGTTGAATCAGGTCTTGTAACAGCCCCTGCTGGTGCTGGTCGTAATAGGTTTGCTGGCAGGACTGCATCCGCGCAGGAACAGGTGGCACAAACGGATATGCATAAATTTGTCCGTGCGGATGGTGTAGCGTCACGCCGACTTCTACCCCTTTATTCTCGAAGGGCAGCACGTACTGAATTTGAGAGATATTTCCTAAGTGACGGGTGCGATCGCCCCACACCTCCAATAGCAGTTCCAAATGATCCACCTCTAGAGAACCGAGATAAGCTTGGGGGTCTTGAGTAAAGACCACCACTTCACAGGCTCCGTTAGAAGGCAAGGTTTCGACAATTTCAGGAGGTGCATCGTGAGCCGCTGGAGTCATTGATGGAAAACGGTTTTCAAACACCGCCACATCATATTTGCCTTGGGGAAGCTCAGTCGGAAATTGAGGATTGTGAGTTGGAGCCAGCGGATTGTACTCCGGGGGCGGCATAAACGTGCGCCCCTGTCGATGACTGGCATAGGCAACCCACTCACCCCGCAGCGGATGCCAACGCAAATGGGGATTTGCCTGCACAGGTTCATTACTTGGACTGGGAGCCTGAATGCCTGTCGCAATTGGAGTACGACTGTACAAAGTCAACGCTCGACCATCCGGCTTGGACAACTCCTGAGAATACATCTCTGGACACAAATAGAGGATATATCAAGCTTTACGTTTCAAGCTGTTTCACACATTCCCTTAAAGACGGGTTCTTTGTAACAGGAATTCGTGATAATAAACACACTTTTTATGATTTGATCCAACAATTTCTTGGCTAAATTTCCTAATGGTTCACCCCATTGGGAGAGGTATTTCAAACTTTTTTTACAATTTGATTGGCAATCGCCCCATTGCTTCTATCCAGGGGAATAATTGAAAGTGTATAGAGCGCTACTTCTCTATTCAGTCTGCCCCCAAGGGCAGCATCTAGATTTAATGCCCGAGTTCAGCAAATAGTGAAATGATTCAAGCTACAGGTGTTACTAAATTCACAACAGCAGATTTCAATCAGCTTGCCGAAGACCTGAATCGAGATGGAATCTGCATTATTCGTCAACTTTTCGATCCGCAACTGATTAAAGAGTGGGCAGAAGCCTTCAACCAACTCTTTGAGCAGCGCCAAAACCAACCAGGCGGATTAGCCCCGCGTGAGCAAGCTCGCTACTATTTAACCCTGCCCTGGGTTGCCCCCTTTGCAAATACGGAGGTGTTTGCCAATCCGGTAATTTTGGCTGTGCTAAATCGAGTTTTTCATCAGGAATATCGCCTGGTTCAGTTGGGGGTTGATATTCCAACAAAAGGCTCAGATTATCAAGAAATTCATCGGGATTTTCGCCCGCTTTTCTCGGATCAAATCGTTACGCCTTTATATGCAGTGGCGGTAAATTTTCCGCTCGTTGAAGTAACTGCAGACAATGGTCCTTTTCAAATGGCCCGTGGTACTCATGTTCTTCCCCGTGAAGAAGGGTTAGTCAAAGTCACGGCTGGCGAAATTCCGTTGGAGTCTTTCTACCTAAAGCCAGGAGACGTGATGATCCGATCGCCCCTGGCACTACACCGAGGCTCACCTAACCAAACGGAACAACCTCGTCCAATGGTTGTGATGGGTTACGTGATGCACTGGTTACATACTCCCAAGGTTGATTTGACCGTAACGCAAGACTATTACGAGAGCTTACCAGAGCAAACCCAGCAATTACTCCGCTGTGAAGTGGTAGATCAATTGCCAGAAAAAGCTGAAAGTTACATCAATTTTAAGTATTAAGAACCGACTAGAGTAAAGCAAACGTGGGGGTGGGCATTGCCCACCCCCACGTTTGCTTTACTCTGTTTCGCATTCACTTTTCGAAGTGTTAGCACCAACCTTGATGTTACAAAGTGTACCGAGCGGTAAATTGCGCCTTCTATGATAAGGAATAAGCGCACTGGTTGATATCAGTGCAATTCTGTTTAGCGAAATTATTGCCGCATTTTACTTACAGTTTTAGTACTCCTGCACTCGGTAGCTTCAAGGAAAGTAACAATGTCACAATCCACGCCAATAGAGTCTACTACACTCGCTTACACCAATCCAGTTTATCCCAGCTACTTTGCTGACCCGTTTGTTTGGGAGTATCAAGGGGTTTATTACGCGATCGGCACGGGGGAAGCCGAAGCCGAAGGAGAAGTAGATGAAGCTGGCGAACAGCGCGTCTTTCCACTTCTACGCTCTCACAATTTGGTGGACTGGCAGTCCGCCGGACGAGCTATGCTGCGACCCGATGCTTCCCTTGGCAATAACTTTTGGGCACCCGAAGTTGCCTACTGGGATGGCACCTTTTATCTTTACTACTCTGTCGGGCATGAGGACAAAAATCACCAGTTGCGGGTAGCAACTAGCGATCGCCCCCTTGGTCCCTACCAAGATATCGGCAAGCCACTCCTGGAAGCAGAGCCTTATCCCTTTGCGATCGACCCCCATCCATTTCAAGATGACGACGGGCAATGGTATCTATTTTATGCTTGTGATTTCCTAGATACCGAAGGAGATGCACGAGCCGGAACTGCACTAATGGTAGACCGCCTGGAAAGCATGACCAAGCTAGCAGGAGAGGCAAAAGTCGTCCTACGCGCTCATCAGGATTGGCAGCGGTTTCTGGAGAATCGCCCGATGTACGGCGGCACCTATGATTGGCATACCCTCGAAGGTGCGTCGGTTCGCAAGCATGAGGGGCGCTATTACTGCTTTTATAGTGGTGGACGCTGGGAAACAGAAAACTATGGAGTGGATTATGGCGTTGCCGACCAAGTGATGGGGCCTTACTCTGACGCAGGCAATGAGGCAGGTCCGCGAGTGTTACGAACCGTTGCTCACCGAGTTTTAGGTCCAGGACACAACTCCATTGTGCTAGCTCCCGATCGCCAAACTGAATACATCGTCTACCACGCTTGGGATACAAACCGAACTGCCCGCCGACTGTGTCTGGATAAGCTGGTCTGGACACCAGAAGGTCCACGTTGCAACGGACCTACCTGGACACCGCAGATGATAAGCATGGGTAATAGAAATAGCTAAGAGATTGTGGTGCTAACGCTATCAACCAACCCAGTAAACAACAGCCTGTTTCAACTTCATACTTAATCTCCAACTTGGCACTATACCAATTCCAAAAACTAGGGTTACAGATGGAAGGGCACCCTGCGGCGCGAGGTGCCCTTCCATCTGTAGCCTCTTTTTTAAAGAAACGTCATTAAGCATTGGCAGAGTAAGCATTGCGCACCGCTTGGATGGGACACACAATTTGTTTGTTTAAGAAACAGGAATTCAACAAAATTTACGTTTCTTAGAAAAATATAGATAGTGTTTGGTATCACAAAATCCTGTAATGCAATACTCCTTCCTAAGTCAGACCTGAGATAAAGCGGTAGTCGGTAGAGTAATTAGCTAAATAGCTCTCCTTCTGTGGTTATAGGAGGAAAGGTATAACCGTTGAGATCGGCTAATCGAAACATAGTTACAGAACGCTAGCCGTTTAGTTCCCTTTGCAGCAGCGTTTGGAGCTTGTCTGAGAGATAACTTAATAACTCACTTCAGTGGACGTTTAGCCACAAGATACGGTGGTTCAACTCAAGAATAATGCGCCATAGCTTAAAGGATGAAATAGGCAAAATATATGGCAACTAAATTCCCAAAATTTAGCCAGGACTTGGCTCAAGATCCGACTACACGTCGGATCTGGTATGGGATTGCCACCGCCCATGACTTTGAAAGCCATGACGGAATGACCGAGGAGAATCTTTACCAAAAGATTTTTGCCTCGCACTTCGGTCACCTGGCAATCATCTTCCTCTGGACATCTGGCAGCCTCTTCCACGTCGCCTGGCAAGGCAACTTTGAGCAGTGGATTAAAGATCCGCTGAACACTAAACCGATCGCCCATGCGATCTGGGACCCTCACTTTGGTCAACCCGCCGTTGATGCTTTCACACAAGGTGGTGCTTCTGGCCCGGTTAACATTGCCTACTCGGGCGTTTACCACTGGTGGTACACCATCGGCATGAGAACCGATGGAGAACTGTACATGGGTGCAGTTTTTCTGTTGTTACTGGCAGCAGTTTTTCTGTTTGCTGGCTGGCTTCACCTTCAGCCCAAGTTCCGTCCTAGCTTGTCCTGGTTTAAGAATGCTGAGTCCCGACTCAACCACCACTTGGCTGGTTTGTTTGGGGTTAGCTCCTTGGCTTGGGCAGGTCACTTGATCCACGTTGCCATCCCCGAGTCTCGCGGACAGCATGTAGGCTGGAATAACTTCCTGACGACCCCACCTCACCCCGCTGGTCTAAAACCATTCTTTACGGGCAATTGGGGCGTGTATGCTCAGAATCCTGACACCCCTGATCACCTTTTCAGCACCTCTCAAGGTGCTGGAGATGCAATTCTGACCTTCTTGGGTGGTTTCCATCCTCAGACTCAGTCTCTGTGGTTGACGGACATGGCGCATCACCACTTGGCGATCGCCGTGATCTTCATCATTGCGGGACATATGTACCGCACTAACTTTGGGATTGGTCACAACATCAAGGAGATGTTGAACGCCAAGAACTTCTTCGGCATCAAAACTGAAGGGCAGTTTAACTTGCCTCACCAGGGTTTGTACGATACCTACAACAACTCCCTGCACTTCCAGCTAGGCATTCACCTGGCGGCGCTGGGCGTTGTCACGTCTCTGGTGGCTCAGCACATGTACTCCATGCCACCCTATGCTTTCATGGGCAGGGATTTCACCACTCAAGCAGCGCTCTACACCCATCACCAGTACATTGCGGGCTTCCTAATGATTGGTGCGTTCGCTCACGGTGCGATCTTCTGGGTGCGGGACTATGACCCCGTTCAGAACCAGGGCAACGTGTTAGCTCGCGTCCTGGAGCACAAAGAGGCAATCATCTCTCACCTAAGCTGGGTATCGCTGTTCCTGGGCTTCCATACGCTGGCATTGTATGTTCACAATGACGTGGTAGTTGCCTTTGGTACGCCTGAGAAGCAAATCTTGATTGAGCCTGTGTTTGCTCAGTTCATTCAAGCTGCTCATGGTAAAGCACTGTATGGCTTTGACACACTTCTGTCTAACCCAGACAGCCTCGCTTTTACAGCTTGGCCAAATCACGGCAACGTCTGGCTACCGGGTTGGCTAGGAGGTATCAACAGTGGTACCAATTCTCTTTTCCTAACCATTGGACCTGGCGATTTTCTGGTTCACCATGCGATCGCCCTAGGTCTGCACACTACCACCTTGATCTGTGTGAAGGGTGCCCTGGATGCACGTGGAACCAAGCTATTTCCTGACAAAAAGGACTTTGGCTTCTCCTTCCCCTGCGATGGTCCTGGACGGGGCGGCACCTGTCAGTCTTCTGCGTGGCAGCAGTCTTTCTACCTAGCAATGTTCTGGATGCTGAATACGTTGGGCTGGGTTACTTTCTACTTCCACTGGAAACATCTGGGCATTTGGTCAGGCAACGTTGCTCAGTTCAATGAAAGTTCGACCTACTTGATGGGCTGGCTACGGGATTATCTGTGGCTCTATTCTGCGCCAATCATCAATGGCTACAACTCCTACGGCATGAACAATATTGCTGTATGGGATTGGATGTTCCTATTTGGACACTTAGTTTGGGCGACGGGTTTCATGTTCCTGATTACCTGGAGAGGTTACTGGCAAGAGTTAATTGAAACTCTTGTTTGGGCCCATGAACGCACGCCTTTAGCGAACTTGGTTCGCTGGAAGGATAAGCCTGTTGCTCTGTCCATTGTTCAGGGATGGTTGATCGGTCTAATTCACTTTACGGTTGGCTACATTCTCACTTATGCAGCCTTCCTGATAGCCTCAACCGCCAGTAGATTTGCTTAAGTCGCTAACTCCTCATCGTTAACCATTGATAAGTGCCCAACCCGGAGATCCTTTGGATTGGGCGCTTGTTTCTTTTCAAGCGAACTCTTCATATTCCACCACGGGTTAAAGTGGCAAGCGAACAATGAGTTATTCAAAAGAGAGAACAAAAGAATCTACGAGCGAAGCTCTCGACCGTGATTATTCCGCTCAAATACACGTTTCAGGAACATCGACCATACCCTTAGAACAGGTCCAAGTGGATCGGGGAAACGTTAACAAAGCTTCTGCTTATTCACTAGGTTTTAGGGTTGTTGTAGGACTTTTTCTGGCATCGCTTCTCTTTATCGCAGCGATTTATTACGGTCTGATTAATCCTTAGTCTAGCCAGTAGGTCTAGCCAGTAGGGTGTACTAATTCCGCCCACCCCAGTCCTTCTCCCGCAGGAGAGGAACTGGGGTGGGCGCAGTTGTTTTTGTTTCTTGTTCCTCCCGAACTTCAGCAACCGTTAGGTCCGCAGTGGGCCACGAGTTGAGGCTGTTCGGAGGGGGGTGTCCACTGCCCTGATACGACATCAGGGCTGAAGCCTCTACCATGAGTGGCAGCGGCGATCGCCTCTAATGCGAACTTAGGAGTGCGATCGGCGTAGAGCAGCCCGTTTGCTTCCTGGAAAGTGTCGGTCAGCTGGGTATAGCAGAAACCGCTAAAGATCTCAACCTGATTTATTACTCTCAACAAGTCTGCGTACTGCTGATAAAACTCAGAAGCGTTGTCAGATCGGGCATAGCCCCAGGTTTTGTGAGCCTCATCCGGGGGTGTGTAGGCAATACCACCAAACTCGGTGAGCATAATCGGCTGTCCCTGGTGAGGGTAGCCATCTAAGGTGAGAATACGCCCGCCCGGACGCTGGCGATCGAACAGGTCAGACAGCTTAACTTCAGGACCATAACGGTTTGCTAACCGTTGCGGATGACTGTCGTAATCGTGGATTGCCAAAATATCGGTGGCTGTACTTTCCCAACCATCGTTACCGATCACAGGGCGAGTCGGGTCAAGCGTCTTGGTCAGGTGGTAAAGCGCTTGAACGTAGTTGCGGTGGGCGGGAGTCGCAGTCAGGTCAGGCACACCCCACGACTCATTAAACGGCACCCAAACGACAATGCAGGGGTGACTGGCATCTCGCTCGATCACTTCTGCCCATTCTCGGGTCATGCGCTCAACGGCTTTAGGGGTAAACCGATAAGCACTGGGCATTTCCTCCCAGACGAGTAGCCCTAGCACATCTGCCCAATACAAAAAGCGAGGATCTTCGATTTTCTGGTGCTTTCTGACGCCGTTGAAGCCCATTTGCTTCACTAGCTCTACATCTCTCCGCAGGGCTTCGTCGGAGGGAGGGGTCATGAGTGTTTCTTCCCAGTAACCCTGGTCTAGCACCAAACGCAGGTAGTAGGGATGTCCGTTGAGCATGAAGCGATCGCGCTGAATTCCCACAGTTCGCATAGCGGTGTAGGACTGCACCTGATCTAAAAGCTGCCCGTCCTGCCAAAGCTGAATCTCAGCATGGATGAGGGTTGGCTTCTCAGGACTCCAGAGCAATTCATTCCGGTAATCGTCAATACCGGGGTCAGACAACGCGATGCGGCGATGAATTTCTCCATTGAGTACAGCATAGGTGTCATTGACAAGAAGCTGTTGCCCTACGGTTAGCCGCACTTTAACCTGAAGGTCGCCCTGCTCTTCCCCAGTGACAAAGGCTTCAAAGCCAATTTCCCAGCGCTCAAAATGGGGAGTCCAGCGCAGACGGTCGATATAGGTTTCTGGCACCTGTTCCACCCAGACGGTTTGCCAAATGCCGCTAGTGCGTGGATACCAAATGCTATGCGGTTGAAGCTGCCAATCTTGCTTGCCGCGCGGTTTTGCTAAATCGTGAGGGTCGTCCTGTGCCCAAACGGTAACCCGTTGCACTCCATCAGCATTCAGGACAGGCGTGATGTCCATGCTAAACGGGGTGTGTCCGCCTACGTGTTCTGCCATGAACTGACCGTTGACCCAAACCCGTGTTTGGTAGTCTACTGCGCCGAAATGCAACAGTACTCGTCCTTCTTTAGCTGGCAAGAGAAACTCTCGCTCGTACCAGCAGTTGGGGTGGAAGCCATGATCATCAATCCCACTTTGGGTAGATTCCGGTGCAAAGGGAACCTCGATAGTATGACTCCAACTGGATATCTGGTCGGGCTTGGTGTACTGCCCTTCATCATCAAACATAAACTTCCACTGCCCGTTGAGAGAAAGCCAGTGCGATCGCTGCAATTGTGGGCGCGGGTACCCCTGTAGAGGCGTTTGTAGAACGTCGTCAGTCCCAATGGGACAAGGATAGCGGTCTTCGAGGCACTTACCGAATGTTTTCATTACAAGTTCAACCCTAGCTGCTCAAGAAAGGGTGCCCTTATTGATTTATGATTTAACCTTTGTTAGCAGACTTAGCTGGAGATGTCAAAGGAACAGCTCCCTCGCTTGAGTCAGTAGATAAAGGCCATACATCATCTTGACAAGGCCTGGTCATCTTGGCAAACTTGCTTCTACTCTGCTTTCTCTATGCTATCTCCTTCTAGCGAGGGGTAGCGAACTGTAACAACCGTAGAAGCCAGTTCGGCAATCCAGGTATGAGGCACTCCTGCTGACCAGATGACGTAATCGCCCTCCTCAGCCAATAGACACTCCTGCTCAGGAAATTGCAGGCGAAAGCGTCCTTTGATCAGGATAGATAGCGTCGTTGCGACTTGGTTAACGCTCCACTCTGAGCGACTATCTCCTTCTGCGTGAATGCCCCACTTTACTTCTAGAATTTCGGTTGAGCGTAGGTTAGCAGCGTTGACAAAGTGCCCTACAAACCAGCCTCGGCGCTCAACACCATCTGTCTTAGCATTCCCAAAAGTAATGTCAGGTTGGGAAAATGGGTTTTCCATTCAAGATTGCCCGTGCCGATGGGTGTGCCACTGCCATGCATGAGCCAAAATCTTGTTTAGGTCTGCATATTGCGGCTGCCAGCCCAAAATATTTCTAGCTTTTTCACTGCTGCCTACTAGAATGGACGGATCTCCAGGGCGGCGATCGCTCTCCAGGGTCTTAATTTCCTTCCCAGTAACCTGTTGGGCTGCCTCAATCACTTGCCTGACTGAAAACCCGCTGCCGTTGCCCAGGTTAAACACATCGCTATCCCCGCCGTCCAGCAAATACTTCAGTCCTAAAACGTGCGCCTGTGCCAAATCAGCAACATGAATGTAATCTCGGATACAGGTACCGTCTTCAGTTGGGTAATCCGTACCAAAAATCTTAATGGCGGGAAGTTTTCCCAGAGCCGCTAACAGTACCAGCGGAATTAGATGAGTTTCAGGAGAATGGTCTTCCCCAAGTAACCCTTCGGGGTCAGCTCCTGCCGCGTTGAAATAGCGAAATCGCACTGACTTTAAACCATACGCTGCGTCAAAATCTGCCAGAATTCGCTCTACCATCCACTTCGTCGTGGCATAGGGACTAATTGGATCTTGGGGATGTTCTTCTGTAATGGGAACAAATTTTGGTACACCGTACAGGGCACAGGTGGAGGAAAAAACAAAAGTTTTGACCGATGCCGCCACCATCGCTTCTAGTAAGGTCAGTGTGCCAACGACGTTATTGTGATAGTACTTCGCTGGGTCTGTTACTGACTCACCCACTGCGATGTAGGCGGCGAAGTGCATCACTGCTGCAATCGAGTGGGTTGCAAACAGGTCGTCAAGGAAGGGGCGATCGCTCACATCTCCCACAATCAACTCAACTTGCAATGGCTCTATTAGCTCTCGATGACCCGCAGAGAGGTTGTCTAACACAATCACTCGATAGCCTGCTCTTTGTAGCGCTAGTACCGCGTGGGAGCCAATGTATCCTGCCCCTCCAGTCACTAAAATGGTCTGTTCAGGTTGTGACACAAGAAGTTTATCTTTAAAGTTTCATGGATAATCTGAAGCTTCGCTTTATGTTCCTACTCTGGCAACTGCTCCAGGAAGATTTATTGTAAATATATTGTGTAATGGCTATTGCATTCGTCCTTAAAAAAGTGGTTTACACTACTTTAAGAATAGTAACTACACGACAGCTAATGTTACTTTTACTTGTGCTGGAGTATACAAAGGGCGATCGCCATCTTCAAAACTAGTTCAATGTTGGCAGCGGGGCACTACGGGCTGCACGAACGGAGAACTCATCAGGATGGATTTGCTCAGGCAATTTGCCTGTGAAAGCTGAAACCTAAGTTTAGGATTAGTGCCTTCGTTTACGAAACACCACTTTACTTAACTCACAATTCTATCCACAGAGAAGCTGGACTTGTCCCTCCGGTAGAGTCTGACCGAAAAGGCAACCATTACGCTGTTACTCATAAAATACGACATCGCTTCCAGGCTAATCGCCGCAAGAACTTTTGGAATAGCAATATGAATCTGAAGCCTATAGACCAGCAGGTGGTTGTCATCTTTGGTGCCTCCAACGGCATCGGACGAGAAACAGCGCTCCAGTTTGCTCAAAGAGGCGCAAAATCGATTGTGGCAGCAAGAAGCGATCGCTGCGTTAGGAGTAGCTGCACTAACACTTTTAGCGACACTCACCCTCAGCGGTAGAGGCTAAATGAGATTTATTCTGTCTCCGTGCAAGCTAGTCACTGTGCTTGTGGCGGTAACACGGTCTGAACTGGACTGAGAATTTTTTGATTAACTGAACACCCGATTGGTAAAAGAACATGACTGTAGCAATTATTGTGCATGGTGGAGCAAAAACTATCTCCAAAGGTAAAGAACAACCCAATAAAGACGGTTGTTTGGCAGCTGTCCAGGCAGGCTGGGAAATTCTGCAACGGGGCGGGGATGCCATAGATGCGGTTGAGGCGGCCATTCGAGTGCTCGAATCTGACCAGACCTTTAATGCAGGGTTTGGCTCGACCCTCAACAGTGAAGGAGAGGTAGAGGTTGATGCTGCAATCATGGAGAGTACGAACTTCGGATGGGGATCTGTAGCTGCAGTGCAAGGAGTCCGTCATCCAATCTCCGTGGCCCGCAAAGTCATGGAAGATAAGCCTCGACTGCTAGTAGCCCGTAGCGGGGAACGCTTTGCTCTAGAGCATGGACTGGAACTGTGTGCTAAGGAGGATTTAGTCAGTGAGGAGCAAAAACAGGAGTGGGAAGAAGAGGCAGAAGTTGTAGATCGTCCTAACACTGTTGGCTGTGTAGCGCTAGATGTCAATGGCAGACTAGTTGCTGGCACTTCGACAGGCGGAGTAACGGATCAAAATCAGGGTCGCGTTGGGGATACAGCGTTGGTTGGTTGTGGCTTATATGCCGATGGTCGGGGTGCTTGCTCCACGACGGGCGACGGTGAGTCGATCATTCCAGTCGTATTAGCGAAGACGGCGGTTGATTTTCTGTCAGGTAATGCTGCAAGTATGGATGGAATCGTCGCCTGCCATCCCGAAGAAGCGGCGGAGAAAGCAATTGAGGTACTAAAACAGCGGGTTCCGGGAGAAGCAGGCTGCATTTTGCTCGACCGAGATGGGCAGATCGGCTGGGCATATAACTCCCAGGATATGGCAGTTGCTTATATGTCTGATGACCTACAACAACCAGCTGTTTTTATCCGCAAGGAGCAAGATCTAGCGATCGCCTAACCCTTTCACTATGACTCCTCCACGGACTCAGTTTGGTTGTGTTGCAAAAGGATTAAAGCAATAAACTTCTGTGGAGGAGGCAGTGAATTAAGCTGTTACTAGACTCATTGACGCGATTTGCAGCAAAGCTCAACAGCTTGGTATCACGGTTGAGTCAAGTTTTTAGCCAGTGCAGAGCAGTTCTCAAGACAATGAGGGGATTGAAATAACAGGATGATGTGGCTTGCTTAATCTTCAACAAGTACAACAGTTGAATTCGTTCTTTACCAGATGCCATTTTTCCCCTCGCAGCAGTTGCTTGAGATCTCTTTAATCTCTAGCTTGTATCCCACTGCCATATCCTACCGTTGAACCCTCTACAAGCTTTACACCATCTATCCCCTTACTTTGGAGAACTGGTATAAGCCATTAAAGCGGGATTGCGGCTAGCCGCAATCCCGCTTTAATGGTCAGATCGGTTAGATCTTTTACCCTACTCAGGCGTGTTTTGCAGATCGGGTCTTTCTTCCGGCACGATCGCCCCTTCTACCGGGCAGACTTGCAGGCAGATGCCGCAGTCGATGCAGGTAGCAAAGTCGATCCAGTACCAGTCTGTCCCTTTTTCGTTTTTGCCTGGCCCTTCATGGATGCAAGCAACCGGGCAGGCATCAACGCAATCAGCAATGCCCTCACAGGTATTGGTCAGAATCGTATGCGGCACAGTGTTCTCTCTCAGTGTTCTCTCTTGAAGAATCAGCAGGATGAGCCTGATTCAGCTTTTTCTAGCCTAACAGGTGTAGACACGACTGCAACCGTATCTACTTTGACAGGCAAAGGCTCATCAGATTTCTTGCGTGAATGGTAGCACGATGGAACAGCGCTACCATTCACGTCTCAAGAGGTGATTTATGTGTGAGATTTATCCTACAGAAGACAGGGTTTCAATCTCAGGCACACCGTCAGCATTGACCCAGGCAATCTGGCTAATGCCGCGATGACGGGCATAGTCGCGCACCGCATCCTGGCTATCCCGCTGATCCAGGTCAACTTCTACCCTGACCAGGTTGGCTGATTCGCGAATTTTCTGGGCATAAGCAAAGGCAACTGCACAGTCCTGTGGGCTAGATGGAACAACTAACCAGTTGGTCGCTGGAGTGTTATGGGGCAGTTGACCTGTAGGCAGCAGCGTTTGGTGCACCTCTTCCAGGTTAAAGACAAATCCGACACCGGGATAGGTTTCTGCTTGTGGGTGATAGATGCCCAAAAGCTGATCATAGCGACCGCCCTGACCCAGCACTCGCCGCCCCGTGTTGGCATCTCCTACGACTTCGAAGATGATGCCCGTGTAGTAGTCAAAGGTTTGAATTAAGCTTAAATCCAGAATTAGGGAGGGGGCAATTGCCTCCCCTTCAGCCTCAAAGCTGACTTGCAGCACTTCCATCAGCGACTTTAGGGCATTCACAGTAGCCCGCTGGGTTTCATCTAAATCCAGGCTGGAAACTTGTTGCAGCACATCTGCCGGACGACCGCGCAAGTCTAGCAGCAGCAACGCTCGATCGCGCAACTCGGTAGACAGGGGCAAAGTTTCTAGGGTGATTCGATCGAGGTGGGCGATCGCTCGTCTTACCCGGTCGCGCAGCTCTTCCGGAAAGGGGGAAAGGAGCGATCGCGTTAGCCCAGCCTCTCCCAAAACCAAATGCCAATCTTTTAGTCCCAACGTGCCAAGGCAATCCATCAACAGCAGCACCACTTCAGCATCGGCCACTATGCCGCCACTGCCCAACAACTCCACCCCTGCCTGGTAAAATTCCTGCTGGCGGTTGTGGCTGCCCCGCTGTGCCCGTCGAAACACATTGGCATTGTAATAGAGGCGCTGGGGATGGCTCACGCCCGCCATACGAGTCACTGCTGCACGGGCGATCGAAGCCGTCAACTCTGGACGCAACCCCAGCGTTTCATCCTCAAGTTCTTGCAATTGAATGACCGTAGACTGCTGCACAGCCCCACCTGCCATCAGCGTATCTACCCGTTCCAGGGTAGAGGTGATGATGCGGTGATAGCCCCAGCGTTGAAAAACCTGCTGCAAACGGTTTTCGATCCAGCGTTTTTGAGCCACATCCAGAGGAAACAGATCTCTGGCTCCAGAGGGAGGTTGATACATTGCTACTTCTTTATTACTTCTTCTTTCCGCCAAACAATCCAAACAGCCCGCCACTCGGCTTACTGGCTTTGCTGCTCTTCGCACTCGTCTGCTGAGATTTGGCAGACTGCCCGCCTGCCTCCTCAAGTTGACGTTTACCCTCCAGCGCAATTGGGTCTTGGGGGTTAAGGCTCAATGCCTGATTAAAGTAAATTTTTGCCATCGTCGCTTGATTTGTCTTTAGGTAGACTGCTCCCAAGCGGCTATGGCAGCTGCTATTGCGAGGGTCAATTTGAATCGCTTCGCGCAGCTCAAGAATTGCCCTGGGAAAATCCTGCTTTGCCTCAAATTCTTTGGCTCGACGCAAATAGGCTGTTACGATCGCCTCTTTGGTGGGTGGGGGTTTAGGCGTTGTTGGGGCGGATGGAGCTTTTTGCGTCGAGCCTTTTTTAGAATCAGACTGAACGGGCTGATGGCTTGCAGGCTCTCCGCGCGCTTCTTTACGCATCAGGTAGACCAGGTTGAGTTCGCTGATCCGCCCCGTTAGTTCTAGAGTTTGGTTGAGCAATTGGTACTGCTGCTCTGCCAACTCTTTTAGAGTCGATTTGTAGTAGTTTTCCAGGTCGTTGGTTGAAGCTAGAGTGCGAGAGGCTTCATTCATCAACACGATTGTATCTTGCTGCTTGAGCGCCTGCTGTCCTTTGAGCCGCAGCACAACACAGTATTCGCTGTAGCTTTTCTCCTGAGAGATTTTTTCATAGGCGGGGTTGACCAGCTTTGAAAGCAATTCACTGGCGCGATCGCGCTCTGTCTGATCTTCTGTCGCGAAACTATCTGGATGGAGCCGTCGAGCAATTTTGAGGTAGCGCTTCCGGATTTCTTTCGGATTTGCGTCAACGGGAACTCCCAAAATCGCATGGTAGTCAATGAAGTCTGAGTTAAATAGTCCCTGCTCAATCTTTAAAGACATTCTGTACGTCCCACTTCACCGCCACTAAATTCCTTCTAGTGTACTTTGCTTAAGATTGAGAATTAAACAAAACTGAGAATTTTTTGCGGGATCAGAGTCATCCTCAAAGGTGTTCTAGACTTCTGTATCGGGATCAATGCCTAGCTCTCGTAGCTTTGCTGCTAGTTTTCCATTCCGCTGCCGTTCTGCTTCTGCCCGCTGCCGTTCTGCCTCTGCCCGCTGTCGTTCCTCTGTCGCCATTGCCTCAGCCGCTTGGGCAGACTCTTCTGGAGTGGGAATGAGTTGTCCTTCTGGAGTAAAGAACCGCAGTTGATGGTTGTGAATGCCCAAGTAAAGGTTTAGCTGCTGGCTCCACAACTGCCCTTGCTCATTTGGCTGAAGGTCGTGATAGGTGCCATCCACCAAATGAAAACCTTTGAACTCTAGGGAATCGGGGTCAAACCAGAAGTAATCGGGCGTGCGAAAGGTGTCTTGGTAAATTTGTTTTTTTAACCCTCGATCAGTTTTGGCGGTGGAATTTGAGAGCAGTTCAACAATTACGTTTGGATATTTTCCTTCCTCTTCCCACACCATCCAGCTTCTGCGTGGCTTGCGTTCCGTACCCAGCACTACAAAAAAGTCTGGACCACGAAAATCTTCTGACTTGAGCCGACGAGAGCTGTAATAGATTGTGAGGTTGCCTGTGGCGAAGTAATCGTTGCGATCGCGCCATAGCCAATCCAGGCACTTAAGCAGCAGCAGCATTTGCTGCAAGTGGAGATGTGTTTCAAAAGGGGGTTCGTCGCTGTAGAGGTCACTGGGGGGAAGGACGATGCCGTCTACCGCTTCCTCCAGGACGGTTTCAATTGTTTCGGTGGCTGGGGCAGACATGGTATGGGCGATCGCAACAGTTCACTGACTCAATAATAAGGGATTGGTTTTGTCAGGTCAGACTTCAACAGTTCGATGACAGTTCGATTAGAACGATGAACGCAGTACAATAGCGGCGATCGCCCAGGAGTGTGGTTGGCATGGTTGCAAGATCTTTACTCGTTAGTTTGTCTTTGATTCCAGTGCTGTTTGCTCCGATTGGTTTAAGTGCGATTTCCGTTGCTCAGGCACAGACAGTTTCACAAACGGCAGAAGATCGGCTGAATCAAGGCTTGCAGTTTGTGCAGCAAGGGCAAATGAATGAGGCGATCGCCGCCTTCCGTCAAGCCACTGAACTGAATCCTGGACTTGCACCCGCCCACTACAACCTGGGATTAGCTTTGCGCCAGCAAGGACAGCTTCAGGATGCGGCCAATGCCTTTTATCAAGCAACTCAGGCAGAACCAAGATTTGCCCTGGCTTTTGCCAATTTAGGAGCAGCACTGCTAGAAGGAAACAACTTTGACCAGGCAGACGATTATTTGGAGCGGGCGATCGCCCTTGATCCAAACTTAGGTTTAGCTCATTACAATTTGGGACTGGTGCGAGAACAACAGCAAGATTGGGATAGGGCGATCGCTGCCTTTCAACGCGCCACCGAACTCAGCCCCTCTGCACCAGAGCCACACTATCACTTAGGCTTGGTTCACCTTCAACAAGAACAGTTTGAACAAGCTGCTACTGCCTTTAGTCAGGCAATTAGGATCAGTCCCAACTATCCAGAAGCACACTACAATCTGGGCTCAATTCAGTTTGCTCAGGGTAATCTGGACGACGCACTAGAATCATTTCGTCGAGCCGCCGAAGCCAACTCTAATTATCCCAATGCATATTACGGAGCTGGACTAGTATTTATTCAGCAGCGGCAATACGCTAGTGCTGAGCGAGTTTTGCAATATGCCAAAGATCTGTTTACCACTCAGGAACAGACAGAATGGGCAGAGAATGCTGAACAATTGCTAGAGCAGGCTCAAACGTTAGCAGGACAGTGAATATCGCTTAGCCTATAGGAATGTTACGTGAACTTAAGTTTGATGCAACGGCAGTACCTCAGTTTGCCCAGTAAGCAATCATTCTGTTGCTTCAAATCAGGACTTTGAGTTGACGACAGATTGGAATTTGTTCCTTAAATTAAAGTCATATAGCGCTACACACATACTTTAAAGTCATGTTCAAACTATCCGCTAAATTCTTTGCTGCACTAGCTACTCTCGTGGCATTAGTCCTGATCAGTTTGCAGTCTGTTCAAGCACGGTCCGTTCTATCTGAAACGCCAGATATAGATGCTCTGAATCAATCAACACTTGTTGCAACCGCTCCGGCACCCCCCGACCTAGTTCCTGCTGTACTAGGAGGTAGACCTGTTTATGTGTTGTACGTGACCCAAGCCGCAGACACTGTTTTGATCCGTTGTTACCCTGGCTATGAACCTACGATTACAGTTCGGGCAATGGGCAGTAACCCTAATGCCGATACTCAGAGGGAAGGAGTCATGACCTGTCGTCCTTCTGCATAAACACTATCCAAGGATGGCACGAGCGATTGTTTACGCTGAATTACTGCCACTACATCAACCACAGATGATGTAGTGGTCGGGATAGCTGTTTGTGCGATTTGATTAAGCAGAAATGGGTTGCAGTCGTGATGTGAGAAATTGACGTATGTAGTTGGCGATCGCCTCTCCTTCCTCTTCCAACGCAAAGTGTCCGGTATTGAGCAGATGAAACTCAACGTCTTTCAGGTCACGCTGGTAGGCATAAGCGCCTTCGGCAGGAAAGATGTCGTCGTTCTGACCCCAAACAATCAAGGTAGGAGGTTGATGATTGCGAAAATACTCCTGCCATTGTGGATAGAGCGGTGGATTCGTTCTGTAGTCATAAAACAGTGCTAGCTGAATCTCTTCATTTCCTGGGCGATCAAGAAAGAATTGATCCATCGTCCAGGTGTCAGGACTGATTGCTTCTAGATTACTAACACCGTTGGTATACTGCCACTTTGTTGTTTCCAGAGTGAAAGATTGTTTCATCTTGTCAGTATTTTCAGGAGAAGGGTTTCGCCAGTATTCCTTAATCGGGTTCGTGAACTTGCCAAATCCTTCCTCGTAGGCATTCCCGTTCTGGACAATTAATGCTTCTACCTGCTCTGGATGTCTAACTGCAATGCGGTAGCCAACGGGAGCACCATAATCCATCACATAAAGACTATATTTCTGGACGGCGATCGCATCGATAAATTTCTCGATGATCTCAGCCAGATGATCAAATGTGTAATCAAACTCATCTACAGTTGGCATCGAACTGTTGCCGAAGCCCGGATAATCGGGGGCAACTAAATGAAACTGATCAGCAAGCGTAGGGATCAGATTGCGAAACATATGTGATGAAGCCGGAAATCCGTGCAACAGCAGAATTGTTGGATTATCACGAGAACCTGCTTCGCGGTAAAAAATATCTAAACCATCGATCGCAACCGTGCGATAGGTCGTCATGAATTACTCCTTAAGTCTCGAATCGACGATGCTTATGACAAGTCTTCTAGATGAGATGGCTTTGGAAAAGTTGGCTCAGGTTCAAATGACTTGGTTTCCTCGCCAAGGACATCGTGTGAAATTTCTTGCTGAAGTAAGTCGCTCGAATTTTTCAAGCCGCCAGAAATACCGGCAAGCTCTTCATTGCTAAGTTGTGCCTCATCCATGACTCCGCTGATGGATGCTTCGTCTTTATAACGAGATTCTTTTTGTCCTTCAATATTCTGACTGGGATGCTTCTGATCGAATTGATCTGGATGTTGGGTCATAATTTCTCACCGAACAATGGAGTGGTCATCAACAATTAAAACGCGAATAGCTTGTCATGGAGAATTGTTAGATTTGGCGATCGCAGCCAATAGCGGTTCAAGTTCTAGAGCGTTTCTATAACGAACACCATTAATAAACAGAGCCGGAGTGCTGAGCACGCCACTGTGCTTTCCACTCGTGACATCTCGACTGATGGAATCAGCATACACTTTTCTAACAATGTCACGAACAAACTGAGTCACATCAAGCCCTAAATTGTGAGCATACTCCGCTAGATGACCATCGCTCAAAGCTAGCTGATGCTGCAGTAAAACTTTGTGCATCTGCCAGAATTGCTCTTGTGCTGCCGCTGCTTCTGCTGCTGCCGCTGCCTTTTGAGCGTATGGATGAATTTGGGGCTGAGGAAAATGCCTGAATATATAGCAGAGATTATTTTGTTTAGAACCGGCTGCATTGAGATGGTTTTGGATGGTCTGAATTAAAGCATGAAGTTTTCCACATTGAGGACACTGATAATCTCCGTATTCAACAAGTACAACTTTGGCATTGAGCGATCCCTGAAGATGATCTTGTTCTGAGGGAGGTACACTTAATTGGTTGCGATCGCTAACTGTTTCAGTAAAAATATCGTGGCTCATTCTAAACCTCTGAAGAAAAATAAATTCCTGTACTAGAGGCACTGTGAAATCGCTTCTCTTCAATCTTGGATAGCAGTTTGTAGTATTCACTATAGGAAACAAGTCCAAATCCGTCGTCAACTTAGAGTTTGCACTTTAAGTAACAGAACGATTGCTAATCAGGCAATCTAAAGTATTGGAACAAGGTGAACTTAAGTTCACTTGATTGTCAAACTTGAGTTAGTGCGATCGCCTTTTTATTAGTGGAGTGTTAAAAGATGTTTTAGACCTGATGAGTCTTGATCCTCTCGATCATTAGCCTGACCCTGAAACTTGAATTACAGATTTTACTAGGAGATTTGGGTAGCAAGGATAAGTATCAGGACCACACACGGTCGAAATCGTTCCTTTAACCAAAACCAGAGAACCAACATAAGTCTTAATCAGATCGCCCTCTAGATAAAATCGATCAATTGCAGTCGATTCAACAAAATAGCCATTGGGAGGATTACCAGTGGCACTTGGAGCACTGGGTTGTGATTGAAACCTCAAAACTCCACGAACTTCGAGAGTCGCTGGTGGAAATAAGTAAGCTCGGACAAACCAATAGGTTCCTATGCAAATGAGTAACCCTGCAATGAAACTAATACACACAGCCATTAATAAAGATACAGCACGGTTCATACAAAGCTACTAGATGATTGTTGATGTCTCATTCTATAAATCTGGTTGTGTACATGAAAAGTCTTGTTTCGATTGTAGTCACTTTTGCGCGGCTCACTCTGGCTTTTGAAAGCTGGTCGCAAGATTTTGATAGTATGGCAGGAAGCAGATAGCCAGATTTAGACAATTTCTCTACTCTAGAAAAGTTGTAAGAATGGGCGTAGTATGGAAAAAATGATGTTGAGCAAATTTCCTTACGTGAATCATTTTATTTAGATAAATTAAAGCAAATCCACGACCTGAAAAGCGATCGCCTCAATTTGCTCAATTGAGAGTGTGAAACAATGTTTAACCTTTCTTGGCACCAGGTATTTCTTGCTACTGCTTGTTTCGCCAGTCTAGCCTCGTGCAATGCTTCTACAAGTGATGCAGAACTGAAGTCCCTGGAGGCTAGACTGGCTGAGTCAGAGGCTGAAGTAGCAAGATTGAAAATTGAAATGGTAACTTTGCAAAGTCGCCAGGTGGGTATCATTTGTGCAGAAGGTGATGATGCATTACTCATGCAATCAGGTGATTTATCAGCTGTACTAGGAGTTGGCGAGACAGATGTGTTCTATCCACAGCCCTATGCGTCTCTACCTGAGTTGATACTGCCTGTTGAGCTTAGTCATATTGGGGCAAAACTGCTAGAGCAACGTGCCAACGGATATCGTATTTCCTTAACTCGCTTTCCCGATCCAGGGATTCGCTCACTGAAATGGCAAGCTAGGGGAGTTCCGGCTTCATCCTGCGACTGAGTGCGATCGCATTCATCTCGTCAGCACACAAACCAAAGTTGGAGTACGGTGGGGCATATCAACTTACGAGTAAGCTGTACTAATTAGTTTCCGGAGGATAATTAGCATGACAGATCAACAGCCTTTGCTTCTCCAATCCAAACAAATTGTTGAAAACTTGCAAAACTTCTCACATCCCTGGAACCCAAACTCCGAGTTGGCAGGAATGCAGTTAGGCAAAACGGTTGGGCTACAGCGCACAGGAGTGAACTTCATTAAAGTACCTCCCGGCAAAGAATCATTTATCTATCATTCCCATCATCGGGAAGAAGAATGGATTTATGTCCTATCGGGTGATGGTGTCGCAGAAATTGATGGGTCAGAATTTGAGGTGAGTGCTGGAGATTTTATGGGATTTCCTACCCCTTCAGTGGCTCACCATCTCAGGAATACAGGGACTCAAGACCTCGTGTATCTGGCAGGAGGAGAGAACCTGGATGTTGAGATTGCTGAGTTTCCTCGCTTGGGAAAACGGATGATTCGGCGTGAAGAAGCGGTCGAAATCTACGATTTCTCAGATGCCAAGCCCTTTGAACCATTGGAACCATGATAATAGACATTAACTGGAGTTCCGATGGAGACATAGCTTGAACTTTGCAGTGTTCATCATGTAATTCCTTGAAGAACGATTGCGAATTTAGAAGCGATCGCCAGTCACAGCGAACTAAATATGCAGCACCCGTTCAATGAACTGGAGTTACAAAACCGAACTGAATAAGGCAACGTATGAAAAGCAAACAAATTAGCATCAACGGAGTTCACCTTTTTTCAGAATCGTTTGGTTCTCCGGACGATACTCCAATTTTGTTAATCATGGGAGCAACGGCTTCAGCGATCTGGTGGCCGGAAGCATTCTGCCGTCAGTTGGCTGCTGTGGGACGATATGTGATTCGTTATGATCACCGAGATACTGGATGCTCAACCAGCTACGAGCCAGGACAGATCAACTATTCCGTTGAAGATCTGGCAGATGATGCGTTTGGGGTACTCGATGGCTATGGTCTTCAGAGTGCTCATTTAGTTGGGATGTCACTGGGAGGCTATCTCAGTCAACTCATGGCGCTTAAGCATCCTCAACGTATCAAAAGTTTAACCTTGATTGCCTCAGAACGGTTGACTGAGGCAGACCCTACCATACCTGGGATTGATCCGTCTGTCCTCAACTATCATGCAAAAGCCAGTGAACTGGATTGGACGAACCGTGAGGCAGTGGTTGAATACCAGGTTGAGGCATGGCGGTTGCTCTCTGGCTCGGCCCATCCCTTTGATGAATCAGCTATACGTGAATTGGTGATTGCTGATTTTGATCGCACACCCAATCCAACAACTGCTTTTAACCATGCCCTGCTTCAAGGAGGAGAGAAATGGCTGAACCGTCTCGCCGCGATCGCTGCTCCAACACTGATTATTCACGGTACAGAAGATCTTGTGCTGCCCTATGCTCATGCTTTGGCATTAAAAGCAGAGATTCCTAACGCTGAATTACTCACGTTGCCTGGAACAGGACATGAGCTGCATCATGATGATTGGTTCATCATGATTGAGGCAATACAGCGACACACCGCACGTTAGAGCCTACGGGAAGTCTTGGCAGCAAACTGCTTCGCTGCACAAGCTGGGAAGCCATCCTCTGGGATTATTTTTACTACATTGAAGAGGTCCCACAAAATGAGTGGCGTGCAAAAGACTTTTCTAGTTTTGCGCTTGTCAAAGCGTCATTTGGTGAGACCGCAACCCAAAACTTGCATAAGCAATTTAAACGGAAGTATATAGTGAAATAACTGTGTTTTGCAGAGGTGATCAAGAGAAGTTGTATGTAGGGCACGAACTGCATTTCAATTCTGGCTAAAGTCTCTTTAATTGCTCCAAATTAAATGGTTAACCTTACCTGTATCCAGTCGCATCAGCAGGTTTACCCATCTCTGTCACCTCCTGGATATAACGCCAAGCATCCGGTTGAGAACCATCCAGATCCGTAAAACCATAAACTTTCGCGAGTTGCCCACTGGAAAGAGACTGACCATTCCAACGAGCCACCTCTGGATCACCAGCAAGATGGGCAACGGCACGTCCTACATAGCGGGGAGTTTCGGCAATGATGAAATGCGGTTCCTTTGCTGTAGCATCCTGCCAATTGGCTTCACTCACGCCAAAGTGATCTAGCATCATCTCTGATCGTAACCAGCCTGGAGTCAGGCACACTGCCGTGCAGTGATGGGGTTTAAGCTCCTGCGCCAGTCCCCACGCCATGCGAATGATTGAATTCTTGGCAAGATCATACATTAATGCTTGCCGATAGTGCTGATTATTGTAGTCTGCCGTTCCATCAGTGAGTTCAACCACTAATCCTCCGGGCTTTTGAATCAGTAGCGGTAGGGCAAAGTGACTGGTAACGAGATGAGTATCGATCGCCAATCGCAACAAGCGTAGACCCCGCTCCAAATCAACCTCCCAGACGGGCTTGTCAAATTCTACGAAATGTTCTGCTCCAATATCGTTGATCAAAATGTCTAACTGTCCTTGCTCTCGTTCAACCCGAGTTACGAGCGATCGCACCTGCTCCGGATCTAGATGATCCACCTGAACTGCAATCCCTTGTCCACCCGCCTGAGTCACTAGCTCTGCGGTTTCTTCAATGGTTTCTGGGCGGTTGTAGTCTGACTGTTGTGTGCGAGTTGTGCGTCCAGTCACATAAACCGTTGCTCCGGCTGCACCCAGTTCTGTCGCAATGCCCCGTCCTGCACCGCGCGTACCTCCTGCAACGATCGCAATCTTATCTTTTAATGGCTGCATCATGACCTCTCAAAATCGTTCTAGCTAACAGCATAAAGACAACTTCCTGACACCCTTTGTCATATTTCAGCAGTAGTGTAGAAGAAGTTGCGATCGTTCTAAAAATCGTTATGCGTGCCGATCGACTCCTCTCTATCCTGATGTTGTTGCAGGTTCATTCTCGGTTAACCACACGAGATTTGGCAGAGCGGCTGGAAGTGTCTGAGCGCACTATTCACCGCGATATGGATGCCCTCAGCAGTTCGGGGGTTCCGGTGGTGGCAGAACGCGGTAAGGGCGGCGGATGGGGCTTGCTGGAGGACTATCAAACCACCCTGACCGGACTCAACTTGGCAGAAATTCAAGCGCTATTTTTGCCAAAACCGACTCATGTGCTAGCAGATTTAGGTTGGAACCAGGCATTTGAAGCCGCACTACTCAAACTTCTAGCAGCATTGCCTACTGCTAATCGTCAGCAGGCAGAAGTAGTGGGTGAGCGCATTCATGTTGACCCAACCGGATGGCATCATTGGGACGAAGAGATGTCAGCATTTCCGGTTCTGCAAGCCGCAATTTGGCAAGAGCGGCAAGTCTTTTTGAGCTATGAGCGTAGCACTGGTAAGCGGGTTGAACGATTGGTTAACCCTTTGGGACTGGTTGCCAAAGGCAGTGTTTGGTACTTAGTGGCAGGCGTAGAGGGAGAGGTGCGTTCTTACCGTATTTCACGAGTGCAGAATGCTGTATTGATGGATGCTCACTGTGTTCGTCCAATTGGGTTCGACTTAGCTGACTATTGGCAGCGATCAATGGTAGAGTTCAAAGCGAATCTACCGTACTATGGCGTGACGGTACGGGTCGCGCCAGAAGCAATGTCCTGGTTGCGCTACGCCGGATACTTTGCCCGCATCGAACAAATGATTGATGCACCCGATGCCGAGGGTTGGATTCCTGTCTCGTTACGATTTGACGTTGAGAAAGCGGCTTGTGCTTATGTGTTGGGGTTTGGTGCACAGATGGAAGTGATTGAACCTTTAGAATTACGCGATCGCATTGTGCAAGCAGCTAAGGAGACGATCGCACTTTACACAGATGTTGAATGAACCTCTTCAAAGATGCTGTGTTTGAATGCAAGAATGGCACAGTTTGAGCAAGGATGGAAAGGTCTTTGAACCAGATTGATCGCTACACTACGGATAAAACTATTGCTCGACCTACATGAGGTGTTTAGGACGTGCCTAGAAACTCTTTAGAACTTAGAAGGCAGAAATATTTCGAGATTAGTTCACAAATTAGCCAGTTAGATGACGAAAAACTACGTTCTTTGCTTGACCAAAGTGCATCGAATGAATCGGGCACAGGTTGGGGGATGAATCACATCATCATCTTTGAACAATCTAAAGTCTTTGTGAAACGGGTTCCAGTTACAGATCTTGAATATGACAACCTGTTTTCTACTAAAAATCTCTATAATCTTCCACCCACTTACAACTATGGCTTCGGTTCTACTGGGTTAGGGGTTTTCCGTGAACTTGTGACTCATCTCAAAACAACTCACTGGGTACTAGAAGGTGCGATCGCCTCCAGCAGTGACGCTCACGCAACATTTCCATTGATGTACCATTATCGAATTGTTCCTTCCACTGGAGAGCGTGCAGATTTAGAGATTGATGTAGAGCACTGGGGCAATCATATCAACGTCAAGAAATATGTGTTAGATAGGTCAAATGCTCAGCACGAGTTGGTTCTATTTCTGGAGTACGTTCCTCATGTGCTAGAAACATGGTTGCAAGAAAACCCTAGCAAGCTTCGGCAATCTCTCAACGACTTGTGGAGGGCGATCGCTTTCTTGAGAACGAAGGGCATCATCCATTTCGACGCACATTTTCGCAATGTTCTCACTGATGGCGAACAAACTTATTTAACCGATTTTGGTCTAGCTTTGGACAAGAGTTTTGCACCGACGGAAGAGGAAGAAAATTTCTTTGAGCAAAACACTTTTTATGATTACGGGGAAGTCCTGCGAAATTTAGGACATCCAATTCGCTGGGCATTTGATTCATGCTCAGACAATAGCAAACGCAAGATAATGGAGAAATATGGCATAAACGAGGGTCTACAACCTTACCAAGTGGGAGCCATACTACTCAACAACATCAAACAGATTCATGTGGATGAGGATCTGAATCTAGATCAGTTTTATGTGGATAGCGTTGTTAAATATCACAGCATTGTCGTGTTGATGCAAAACTTCTTTTCTACAATGTGGAGCAATCCTAAAAAAGATACAGAGTTACCTCACAAAAAACTACAACAGTTGCTGAATGAGACGGGCTTTCTTTCTAGCCCTGATGGAGAAACGTAAACATAAGTTACTACACCGAGTAACTACACTGAGCAATAAGAGGGCAGAGTACTGATTATGGAGATTATTACCAAGAGATTTATTCTGCGTGATTTTGTTCAAGAGGATGAGCCTGCATTTCTTGCCTATCATGCTGAGCCTCGATATGCCGAATTTTGTTCAGCAGAAGAATCGACACCAGAGTTTATTCAAGAACTGTTTCAACGGTTCAGACAGTGGGCAACCGAAATTCCTCGACGCAATTACCAGTTAGCGATCGTCGATCACCGGACTCTAGAGTTAGTTGGCTGCGGCGGTTTGCGACAGAATGGCTATGGCTCCGAACAAGCAGAACTGGGAATTGAACTGGCACCTCAATTTTGGGGACGTTATGCCTACGCGATTGAGATCGGTAAGGCGTTAATTGACTTTGGGTTTCGCGATTTGGGGCTAAAAGAAATCATCGGTATTTCTGTGAGCGCTAACCTGAGGGTATCCCGACTAGCAAAACGTTACGGATTCGTTGAGATTGGTATACAACCCAGTCCTGATTGGATGAATGTGCGAGGATGGAATCAGATTGAGTGGCAGCTTACAAGAGAATCGTGGGAGCATTTATTTCCTTCGCCAAGGCTCTGTTAATTGAGCTTTGTAGAAGAGGGAGCAAAACATCCCGAGGAGGTTCGCGATGTCAATCCATTCCAGTTCACCTCAAACTGAGCCAGTTTCCCAGACTCATGAAATAGCAGATGTACAGGAAGTAGACTGCTGCATTATCGGAGGTGACCCAGCAGGCGCAGTTCTATCATTACTTCTAGCTCGTCAAGGCATTGCCGTAACGCTTTTGGAAGCCCATCGGGACTTCGATCGCGACTTTCGAGGAGATACCCTCCAACCCTCCGCAATGGAAATTATGGAGGAGATGGGTTTAGCAGATCGTCTCCTGGAATTGCCCCACACGAAGCTACGCAGCATTACCGTGAGAGCAAGTGATGGTAGTATTATCTTCTCTCCGACCTTCACTCACCTTAAAACTCACTTCCCTAGTTGCTAAATCAGACCAGTGGATTGTCTGATCGTGGCTTTCCGGAGTCACTGCAACCTCAACCCACAACCAATGCAGAACGAGTAAACAGTTTGCACAAAGCCCATCCAGTTGCAGCTCCCGGAACTGAGTTTCACTATTTCAATCCTAACTATGATGTTTTGGCGAGAGTGGTGGAAGTGGTCAGCGGTCAACCCTTTTCAGACTATTTGCGATCGCACATCTTTGCGCCGCTTCAAATGTTACAGACCTTCCATGCAACGACAATGGCTGAAGCACAGCAACAAGCCAAACGTTTGGCATCGGGACATCTGATGACGTTTGCTGTCCCGTTTGCATATCCAGAGCTATCAGCCTACTTAGGTGGCAATGCGGGCATTATTTCTACTGCTGAGGACATGGCAAAGTATCTCATTCTGCAAAGTCACGAGGGGCAGTTTCAGAACACACAACTGCTAACTCCAAGCAGCATGTCCCTTATGCATACGCCTCCACAACAGCTTGACAGTTCCTATGCGATGGGATGGTTTGCCACAACAGAAAATGGCAGGCAAGTTCTTCAGCATAATGGCATTCTGTCTACTTTCTATACTGATGCTGTTGTGTTGCCGAACGAAAAATATGGTATCGCTCTGCTCTATAACATCAGTGCTTTGCCACTGATCGCCTTCGCCCTGCCGCAAATCAAAACGGGATTGATTCAATTGCTCACTGATGGAACGTTTCCTTCAGGTGGTTTCAGCATTAATTCTTGGGGTATCAGTGTTGCAATTGTCACGGTCATCGGTATGGCGTTTGCGATTCGCAGCCTGCTTCACCTTTCCCAGTGGAGACGAAAGACCTACACGATGCCTAAATGGCAACTCATTTTGGGCATCGGATGGATGTTTTTCCCAGCGATAGTACTACTGATAATGCCCTGGCTGTTAGGGATGGTGAGCGATCGCATCTTTGGCTACGACAAACTGTTCCGAGCGATGTTGGATGTCATGCTTTGGTTGAGCCTTTGTGCGGGATTGGGTTTTATCAATGGCACAATGCGTCTCTTCTACTCATTTAAGCAGGAATAAAAAACAGTGACGGTGCGATCGGGCCGTGTTGCACTAATGAAAACCATCGATTAAACTCAATGGTTCATTTCGCGAGAATTGATATTAATCTATGGTAAGCTGTTTCGAAACTCAATCAACCTCGATCGCACTCATTAGTACAGCAAGCTTCTACCGTCTTGAGCGGCTGAGCTTGTTTTGCGGGGCGATCGAATTGTGATGGAGATCTACGCAGAGAGGAGAGAATATGAAGCAGAATTCAGATAAATCTTTGGTTTCAAGAAGAAACATTTTGCAATTGGGCAGTGCCTTCGTGGGTGCAACTTCGCTCACTGCTTGGTTAGGGTCTGGAGCGCTGGCTCGTACCGTTCAAAACCGAGCCGATCGAACTCAAGTGGCTCAAGCTTCGGGCAGTGCTCCGTATACGGCTTCATCCACTTTGACTCCCGATGAAGCACTAGCCAAGTTGATGGAAGGCAACCAGCGCTTTGTGACAAATAGACGGCTGAATCCGAATCAAGACAGCGTTCGCATTGCGCAGGTGGCAACTGGACAGGCTCCCTTTGTTGCGATTCTCGGTTGTGCGGATTCGCGGGTTGTTCCAGAAATCGTTTTTGATCAGGGCATTGGCGACCTCTTTGTGGTACGGGTTGCAGGCAATATTGCCATTACAGAGGACATTGCGAGTGAAGAGTTTGCCGTTGGTGTGCTGGGAGCACCATTACTCCTCGTCTTAGGACATGAACGCTGTGGTGCAGTCCAAGCTGCTCTAGAAGCTGGTACAGAACTTCCTGGTGTGATTGAGTCCCTCGTGTATGCCATCCGACCTGCCGTTGCAGCATCTGAAGGACAATCAGGCGATCGACTAACGAATGCGATCAAGGAGAATGTTCGACTTCAGGTGCAACGGCTACAAACCTCTTCAGTCATTGCCAACGCAGTAGAACAAGGCAAGCTTAAGGTGGTTGGAGCCTACTACGACCTTGATACAGGAGAGGTGAGCTTGGTGAGCTAGGCTCCTCTGGAGCCGTACTGTTAAAGTGCTTGTTCCGGTTCTGTCGCAAGAATTTTTAGGGACAATATGCTTAGGAAACCGATGCGGGATTCTAACAAACTTTTGTCCTTGATATAGAGTAGTCAATTTTTTTGCGACAGAACTACCATTTTGCAACACTACTAACTATTGAAGGTAACTGGCTCAGATAGTGAAGGTGAAATCAGAGTATTGAAATTTCTGGTCATTCCTTCTTCCCTGAAACGCTGTTTGTACCTCAAGCACGTCCAACTCCTGAGACTCCTCACCCAATCGTGGCAAGGAGTAGCAAATGGTGATCGTTTTAAAGAAACATCTTGTGGAACATCTAGAACACTACTTGAAATAAAAAAGGTTTTACTGTTGTTTTGTAGCTAATTTTTTGTAGCTAATTTATGGAAGTTACCAAAACTTACAGCCATTTTCGGATGGGTAAGCCTAGCGTAGGGGCGGTTCGTGAACTGCCCCTATAGCGGTCTGTGGTTTATACGAGTGAAAACGGCTGTAGTTCTATAAAACCAGTCAAGGCTATCAATTCAGGAGGTTATCCATACAAGGTGTTTTAATCCTGGTTTGTCCACGCTGGTTTTTTCGATTGGCTTTTTGCCGATCGCCCAAGTACAGCACACTTAGCCTCCACGGGTGATTACGGTGGACGAGGATATCGCTTACTCAGCGGCAACGGGACTCTTAAGGAAGATGAGACGATTGGAAATAAGACCGAATTGAGGCAAAGCAAATATTTGAATAACCTCGTTGAGCAAGATCATTGAAGCATCAACCGTGTTGTGAAGCGATGATGGGATTCAAATCGTTCAATAGCGCGAGAAGAACTTCCAGTGGGATTGAAGCGATGAATATGATCCGCAAGGGACAAGTTAATGGAATTGCTCAAGGAGGCATTGCTGACCTGATATATGAATTTTTGTAGGGGCATGGCATTGCCATGCCCTACAGAGGAGATTGAGACCCGTGAATCATACCCGCATTCAACAACGCCCTTAAGAAAGTAGAGTCTCTCAGCCAAGTTTATTTAAGCACTCTTTGGAATTACGTTTCGAGTATCCAAATAATACAGATTGTTTGTCCTTAAACAGTTTTTGCGACATAACACTCGTAACAGCATAGACAGAACATTCTCAACCACTCTTCTAAGGGTGAGAAATTTTGTAGCGATCGCTACATTACTACCTCAAATTGGGCTCTAAGTGGTATCAGAGTCATTTCAAACAAATGGGGTATCAGCACAATATAGATACTCCGACTTATAGAGTTATAACGCTTTATTAAGATATAGGTAGCCTAAATCGAATTTAATTGAGCAATAACCTGATGTCAGCTTAAGTTAAGAGTTAACTCAATGAACTTAAGTGGTAAGAAATGAAGAAATGTTGAAAAATAAATACGACAATAAAAAACGGAAATTTGAGAAGGAGCTGTAGAGTCCCTACCCGTTAAATATTGACTGAAAGCAAGTCAGCCAGAAAATAATGGCTGAATCGGGATAACTGTATGGCGTTTAGGAGAGGATTAGCCACGGATAGCGCGATCGCACTTATGCAACAAGACTGTCTGCACCAAATTATTCAATTCTGGGGACGAAACTGGATGAGTAAGTGGCATCTGAATATATGGGTTTTGCTGACCAGTGCTGTAGCAGTATTAGGTTGGGTGCAACCCAGTGTTGCAGAGGTCATTCCTGATGTTACTCTGCCTACGGGGGAGCGATCGCAAGTTACAGGCAACCCCAATTTTCAGATTGATGGTGGAGCAAGGCGAGGGGGAAATCTATTCCACAGTTTTAGCCAGTTTTCGGTGCCTACTGACGGTTCTGCCTTCTTTAATAATGCTGCCGGTATCCAAAACATTTTCAGCCGCGTTACAGGCGGGTCAGTCTCAGAGATTGATGGCGTGATTCGAGCGAATGGGACTGCTAACCTATTTTTGCTCAATCCCAATGGCATTCTATTTGGGCCGAATGCATCACTTAATATCGGTGGCTCATTCGTTGCTACGACTGCGGATGCGATCGGCTTTCCCAATGGCGAAGTGTTCAGCAGCGATATAGCTCAACCCCTGCCCAATCAATTGCTAAGCATCAATCCCAATGCGCTCTTCTTCAACCAACCCACTCCACAGCCTATTGTTAACCAATCCATCTTTAACGAGCAGGGTTTACAAGTTCTTCCTAGACAGAATCTATTGCTGGTTGGAGGAGAAATTCAACTAGATGGCGGGCGGCTGATTAGCCCAGGAAGCCATGTCGAATTAGGAAGTGTTGGTGAGGTGGGAATTGTTGGGTTATCCACGGTGCGCGAGAATTGGCGATTAAATATACCCGATGAAGTAACCAGAGCGGATGTTTTCTTAAGGAATGGTAGTCCTGATGTTAGTGTCGAAGGAGACAGTGGCAGCAGTATCAGAATTCTTGCCCAAAACATTGAGGTTTTTGGAGGGTCACTTCGAGTTGGAGTTCTAAGAGATACAGGATCTCCCAATGCTCAAACTGGGGATCTTGAGCTAAATGCAACTGGCTCGATCACAATTTCCAACACTCCCGTAACCAACATTCTGGCTGGACAGGGAAATACCGGCAGCATCTATCTCGCAGCGGGCGATCGCATCACGATCCTGGGAAATAGGTTACTCAGCACAGCCGAACCTGGCAGCAGTGGCAATACGGGAAATATAACAATCTCAGCGGGAACAATCCTGTTCGACGGTACACTTTTAATTTCCAATACCTCTCAGCAAACGGATGCGAGTGATATCTTCATCAACGCTCGCGATCGCGTCTTGTTCAACAACAGTTTTGTATACAATACCGTAGAACCAACGGGCACCGGCAACGGTGGCAACATCAATATCAACACAGGGTCTCTTGCTCTTACCGAGAACGCTCAACTCATTCTATTCACAGCAGGGAGAGGAGACGTTGGCAATCTTAATATCAATGCCCGTGATACCGTTCTTTCAGAGGACAGTGCTGTATTCAATTATGTGGAACCAACGGGTATTGGCAACGGTGGTGACATTAACATTACTACGGAGTCACTTGCTTTTACAGAAAACGCTAGGATGCTGTTATCCACGCTAGGGCAAGGGGATAGTGGCAGTGTCAATATCAATGCTCGCGACACCGTCTTGATGGAGGGTGGACAGATATCCAACACGGTGGGCTCAACTGCTATCGGTAATGCTGGCGGTATCAATATCACGACGGGGGCACTCACTCTCACCAATGGGGCTCAAATGGTTGCTGGAACTTCTGGACAGGGGAATGCCAGCAACATTACCATCAATGCGCGCGATCGCGTTTCCCTGGATGGTGAGTCTTCCGATGGCACCATTGCAAGCACTATTTTTACACGAGTGGAGCCAGGAGCGGTGGGGCAGGGAGGGGCGGTAAATATCACAACTGGCTCACTGTTTCTGACCAATGGAGGGGCAATCAATACTGCAAATGTTGGTGGAACGGGTAACTCAGGTCGCGTCACTATCGAGGCTCGTAACGCTATACAGATTCGTGGTACAGCCCCCGTTCAGACTACCAACCGCAGTGGAATATTCACCTCAGCAACGGAAGGATCAACGGGCAACGGAGGAGATGTCATCATCACCACAGGCTCACTTTCCGTTTCTGATCGGGGAAGGATTATCACCAATGCTGAGGGACAAGGCAGGGCTGGAAACATCCGAATTCAGGCAAGGGATACCGTTTCCTTTAATGGTGGAGATGCTGTCAGCACATTAGATCGAGATGCCATTGGTAGAAGCGGTGATATTGATATTGCTGCGCGATCGCTCACTCTGCTCAATGGTGCTCAACTGTCTACCAGCACTAGGGGACGCGGTGATGCTGGGAATGTAACGGTTGATGCTCGTGATACCGTTCTTCTGGATGGAGCAAATCGCGTATCCGCCAGTGCGATTAACACTCGTGTAGACGCTGGAGCCATCGGAATCGGAGGGCAAATCGAGATCACAGCAGACTCAGTTTCATTGATCAATGGAGCACAATTGGCGACGACTACGTTAGGTCAGGGGCGAGCCGGAAATATCTCAATTAACGCTAGAGAGCGGGTAGCCATTTCTGGAACAGATGCAAACTACACCAGTCGTGTTCCTCAACCTGATGATGAGATTGATGCGATTAGTGCAGGTCCAGCCAGTGGGCTATATGCCAATACAGAACCAAACTCGATCGGGCGCGGAGGAAGTATTCGGATAGCGACGGGCGAACTGACCGTTGAAGCGGGTGGGCGATTGGTTGCCAGTACGTCTGGACGAGGGGATGCAGGCAACATTCGAGTTCGGGCGACCGATGCAGTGACGCTCTCCGGCACCAGTTCCTTTGGATTTTCCAGCGGCTTGCTCACCAATACAGAGAACACATCAACAGGGCGGGGCGGTGCCATTCGTATCGATACTAACGCCTTGCGGGTAGAGGAGGGAGCAGTCTTGAGTGCCCGCTCTTCCAGCACCGAAAGAGGGGGTGAAATTATTGTGAATGCTGAAACTGTTGATCTAACTGGGGGCGGACAACTACTCACCACTGCTTTTAGTAGCGGTCAAGCGGGAAGCATCACTGTGAATGCGGGCGATCGCCTCTACATCGCAGGCAGTGACTCTACCTTTGACGCTCGACTAGCTCGGTTTGGCAGAACTACGGTTGATCCGGTGAGTGCGGCTAGTGGACTGTTTACCAACACTGAAGTTAACTCTAGTGGTGCAGGCGGGGCGATCGCCCTTACTACTGACTTTCTCTCATTGCTGAATGGCGGTCGTCTGGTCAGCAGCACTGCAGGACAAGGGGATGCCGGAGACATCACAGTAAACTCATCTAATCTGCGGCTCTCTAGTGCATCAAGCGGACTGTTCGCTCAAACGACCACCGATGCTGATGCAGGCAACTTGAGGATTCAGCCCCAGGGGGACGGGCAGAGCATAACAGTGCAGCTACAGGAAGGAGCACAAATTTCTGCTTCCACCTCTGGTGGCGGTCGAGGTGGAGCGCTGACCATTACGGCTCCAGAGTCTATCACGTTAACAGGTAATGGCTCCATCATCTCAGCCGAAACCAGCGGCAGGGGAGCAGGCGGTAACCTAAACCTACAGACCGGAACGCTGAACATTCAAGATCAGGCAGAAGTGACGGTGAGTAGTTCAGGTCGGGGACGTGCAGGTTCCCTGTTTGTGGATGCAGGTCAGATCTTTCTCAATAATCAAGGACGTATTCGGGCGGACACGGCTGGTGGTGGGGGTAATATCAACTTGCGATCGCCCCTCATTCTCCTACGCAACGGTAGCAACATCACAACCAACGCCACTGGAAGCAACATTCCTGGCGGCAACATTGCAATCAATACTCAATTTCTAATTGCTGTGTCCAACGAAGATAGCAATATCAGCGCCAATTCAGAGAATTTTCGGGGTGGCAACATCAGCATCAACGCATCTGGTATTTTGGGTATCCAGCCGCGTCTTACTCCTACCCCTTTAAGCGACATCACCGCTACAGGCGCAAATACCGCTCTAGATGGAACCATTGCCCTCACCCTTACCGGAACTGATCCCACACCCGGTTTAGTTGAACTCCCCGCTGACTTAGTAGACTCATCCCAGTTAATTGCTCAAGGCTGTCCGGCAGACGAGGGCAATTCATTCGTCATTAGTGGTCGAGGGGGTTTGCCCCCCAACCTCGAACAGCAACTAGACGATGACGCAGGTTGGCAGGATAGACGCAGGTTAACAATAACTCAGCAAAGGGATGAGGGGGAAGGTCGGGGAGACATAGAGACACGGGGGTCCGGGGAATTTATCGCAAACCCTCCCCACGTCCCCAATATCCCACTCACCGAAGCTACGGGATGGCAAACTACTTCCACTGGAGAGGTTCTCCTGAGGGCTATCACTCCTGAGCCAGTCGTGCAGAGCTCCTCCAATCAACCAGCCACTTGTTCACGTGGCAACACTGAAAGGAGTTACCTAATCCACCGTTTCCCTGATACTTAAGTTTTGCCCTTCTAGAAAACCGGTTATAACAACGTCATGACTTACATCCAATCTTTGCTGTGCCGCCTATCTATTGCAGTTGTCTTGATTTTAGAACTGGCGATCGCCCCCCAAGCAATGGCTGTTCAGCAGACGCTCAAGCAAACCCTACCTCCACCCCCGCCTAACAATCCAGGTAGCTCAGCCGCAGGAGGACGTCGCAGTGCATCCACCTGCCCCCAAGATGCGATCGCGGCAACAACCGATCCCTTATTGACTGCTCTTAGCCCAACGACTACACCGGGTTTAAGCCTGGCAGAGCACCCTACGTTTCTGGTATACGTGCCCAGCACCAGTGCCGAGAACGCAGAGTTTAGCCTTCGCAGCCGAGACGGACGAGGCATTTATCGAACAACAGTCCCCCTGACGGATACTCCTACTTTAATCAGCGTTTCCCTTCCCGAGCAGGTTGCTCCTTTAGAAATTGGCAGTCTCTATACATGGTCATTTGCTATCATTTGCAACCCAGACAATCGTATCGAAGATCAGTTTGTTACAGGCAGCATTCAACGTATCGAGCTAAACCCAGTCCGTCTGAGTCAAATTGAGCAATCTCCCCCTGCCCGGCGTATTGCACTATATCAAGAGGATGGCATTTGGTACGATGCCCTTACTCTCCTATTTGAGTTAAAGCGCAGCCAACCTGATGATCTAAGTGTCGATACGACTTGGCGTGAGTTCTTGCAGTCAGGGGGAATTGATAGCACGATAGATAGCAATTTAGACCAATAACAACTATCTCCGAAAGATACAAGGAGCAGGTTTTAAGGGTGGTTTCTTGGATGCCCACAGACCTACTCTAATCCTCTCATCTAAAACGCGTAGCGAATGGTGCAATAGGGTAAGCGCTCCTGCATTAACTGAGTAAGGGCATCCACGAGAGTTCCTTTAAAGCCGCGCTTATAGCGGACATTCTTGCCACCCGTCTGAGAATGCTTCTGTTCCTGCAAATCAGGTTGCCAGAGTAGGGTCTCTCCTTGCGGATGCCAGCCCATGTTAACCGCGTGCAGTTTATCGTTATGAGTCAGGAAAATGATTTCTGCTTTCAGTTGGGCTTTTGCTTGGGGTGACAGCGTGTCGTCGATCTGCTGCAACAGCTCCTCGTAGTCAGTCAGCCAAGTATCGGTGTAGATCACCGGTGCAAGGTTAATGTGAACTTCATAACCCGCTTCGACAAAGTCGTTGATGGCGGAGATGCGATCGCCAATACTAGAAGTGCGAATGTCCACAATCTGGGCTCTTGACTGAGGCATTAAGCTAAACCGAATGCGAGTCTTGCCCTGTGGGTCATAGTCAAGCAACGCACGATTAACACGCTTTGTGGCAAACGTTGCTTTTGCATTTGGAATGGTGCGAAAAAGCTGAATGATATCCTTCACATTGACGCTGAAGATATCGCTGAATCTGCTCGATGTTGACAAATGTAGTAATAGGATTAGCAAAGCCCTTGCGCCGGGCCACGTAGCAGTATGAACAAGCCATCGCACAGCCATTTGCATGGGAAGGTGCAATAAAGTCAGAACTGCGAGAGTTAGGACGTGCCTGAAGTGACTTTTTCACACCCAGAATTAAGACACTTCGCTTGCTCCGGTTCCAGTCTTCTACGGCTCCCTCGTTGCCATGTAGTTCAGGAATCTGCCAGTGTGACTCGACCTCAATTCGCTGCGTATCGGAATATTGAGCAAAAATCTCCTGCCCTCGCGGAACTTCTAAAACAGCGGGTTCATAATAGATCGTCTGAATGTTGAGAAGGCGGTTAAGCGCCTCACGGTCTTGCTCTTGTGGCGTGGCAATCTTCAAACTCAAAACACAAAATCCAATTCATCAGCTCTTTCAAGATAGATCTTGAGCCAATAGAATTCATCCCAGACAACCGCCCCAGATGGAGAGATTTCCTCTTTCTAGTAAATTTTATCCTTTACCCACTACCGAAATGCCCTTAAAGCAGGGCTTGTACCCTTACTTTTGCTCTGTTCTATGAACTGAGGAATGGTTTCAACAATAGGCGAATTAGGGAAGGTCGGACTGGTCTCAGATTCACTGTATTTACCAGCTTGAAGAACGCTAACCTTTAACCTGCCATTCTCGTAGCGCCACAGTTCAGGAACACCTAATACCCATAGGCGCTAAGAAGTAGGGTGCGTCACGACGCACCCTATCAAGTTTGGTTAGAAGTGGCTGTAGTGAGCGATCGCCCCTTTCACCCGCTCAATCACTTGCTCAACTGGAATTGCGCCGAGATCCTGCGTTTCCTTTCCGGCTTCACGAATACGGACGCTGAGAGAATTGGCTTCCACTTCCTTTGCGCCAATGACGGACATGACCGGAATCTTTTCCTTCTCAGCATTGCGGATTTGTTTGCCAAGGCGATCGCCACTGTTATCCACTTCGACGCGGATGTTGAGCGATCGCATCTTAGCTGCAACTTCTTTAGCGAAAGGCAACTGCTCTTCACCCACCGGCAACAGGCGTACCTGAACCGGAGATAGCCATAGCGGGAAGTCACCTGCATACTCCTCAATGAGAATGCCAACTAACCGTTCGAGAGAGCCAAACGGAGCGCGGTGAATCATCACAGGGCGCTTGCGGCTACCGTCCTCCGCCACATACTCTAGGTCAAACCGTTCGGGTAAGTTGTAATCAACCTGCGCCGTACCCAACTGCCACTCGCGATCGAGCGCATCCTGGAAGATAAAGTCGAGTTTTGGCCCGTAGAAAGCTGCTTCCCCAATGCCTTCAAAGTGATCCATGCCTAGCGTTTCTACCGCACGGCGAATGGCAGATTCTGCCTTATCCCAGGCTTCATCGGAGCCAATATATTTATCTAGCGCAGGGTCACGGAAGCTGAGTCTGGCTCTGAAGTTTTTCAGCTGCAGATTCTTAAACACCGACAGGGTTAAGTCCACGACGCTGAGGAATTCCTCATCCAGCTGTTCGGGCGTGACAAATAGGTGGGAGTCATCCACCGTAAAGCCCCGAACGCGGGTTAGTCCGCCCAGTTCGCCCGATTGCTCGTAGCGGTAGACTGTGCCAAACTCTGCCAGCCGCATGGGCAGTTCCCGATAAGAGCGCAATTCACTCTTATAGATCTGAATGTGGAAGGGACAGTTCATTGGCTTTAGCGCAAAGCCCTGTTCTGCCTGACGGGAGTCGTCATCTTCCGCCATCATCGGGAACATGTCTTCTTTGTAGTTTTGCCAGTGTCCCGAAATTTTGAACAGGTCAACCCGTCCAATATGCGGTGTAACGACAGGCAGATAACCACGCTTGACTTGCTCTTGCTTAAGGAAATCTTCTAGCGTCGACCGCAATACCGTTCCCTTAGGAGTCCACAGCGGCAAACCCGGTCCAACCGGATCGGCGAAGATAAATAGCCCTAGTTCTTTGCCCAGCTTGCGGTGGTCGCGCTTAAGGGCTTCTTCTTTGCGGCGCTTATATTCAGCTAACTGCTCTGGCGTTTCCCAAGCAGTGCCATAGATACGCTGAAGCTGCGCTTTGGTTTCGTCGCCGCGCCAGTAGGCACCCGCCACGCTTTCGAGGGCGATCGCATCAGGATTTAGTTCAACCGTGCTCTCCAGGTGCGGACCAGCACACAAATCCCACCACTGGTCACCCAAATGGTAAATCGTAATCGGGGCTTCTAGCCCTTCCAGGATTTCTAATTTGTAAGGCTCATTAATTTCCTTAATGCGGCGTTCAGCTTCTTCCCGGCTGATTTCTTCCCGCGTCACGGGCAGCTTTCGGTTGATGATCTTAGTCATCTCCTTCTTAATTGCCTTTAAGTCTTTCTCGGTAAACGGTTCAGGACTGTCAAAGTCGTAATAAAAACCGTTTTCGATCCAGGGTCCAATAGTTACCTGCGCCTTGGGAAATAGCTTTTGTACGGCCATCGCCATCACATGTGAAGCGGTGTGACGAATTTTTCTTAAATGCTCAGATTCGCTGGTGCGCGGCAGGTAGACTTTCTCTGGCTGCTTTTCTGACTGCTGTTGAAGCGGTTCGGGCTGTTGGGAAAGAGATGATTCTAGGTTAGGCATTGTCTGGTGATCGGTTGATAGAGACTACAAATGGACAAAATCGGTCAAAGAATGAGTCGTTCAGCAATTCCGTAGTTCGGTTTGGGGTTAAAGCTGTGCTAGTTCGCATAGGTCATAGGGTTGAGTATTCTACAGCCTCTATCTTACACGGGGGACAAGGAAGGATGAAGGATGAAAAGTTAGCGAGCAGAAGCTGATCCTTATTCTTAACCCTAGCCCCCAGCCCCTAGCCCCTACTTCCCTTCTAATAATTGTTACGAAACGTAAATTAAGTTAAGATTTTAGTTAAGCTAGAATTTTATATCTGAATCAATGTTTAACTCTTCTAATTTCAATGTGCCTGAGCCTGAGCTGCTCAAGACTTTGTTGGAGCCTCTGCTGGAAGATTTTCAGTATTGGTTTGGGCGATCGCGCACTTTACTCGAATCCCAAACCATCAACTTTTTGGGTGACGAGAAGCAGGCAGCCCTGTTGGAGCGAGTCAAACAAGCCCAGCAGCAGGTTAGCACTGCTCAAATGTTGATGAAAGCAACCGACAACCAGGTTGGGGTAGAAACTTCGGTATTAATGCCTTGGCATCAGTTGGTTACGGAGTGCTGGCAGGTTGCCATTCAATTTCGCTTAGAAAATCCGGTTGATTAGGTTCCTAAGCCTATGGTTGAGGCAAAAAATCTGAGAAAATATGGATGCTTAGATTAGCTGAATACCCTACAAGTTAGATAGGTACTTTTGTTGCAGTCGATTTAGTCGTCTGCATGGCTTCAGGTTCTGTAACTACCAAGAGCGCGTTTTAGTAAGAGTATTTTGTTCCGGTGAGCAGTCGGTCTAAAGGAGAGCGGTTATGTTACATCTAATTTACATTCTTGCCTTTACAGTTTTAGCGTTTCTAGCGGTTGGCAATTTGATTCGCAATCTAATGACGCTTGGCATTGAGTCTCAGCGTTCTTATGCTCCGCAAGGTCGATTTTCACCCAACTCAACGGGTCAGCCTCAAGTAGGATATGGGCGAGTGCGTTCTGTGCCCCACCCAGAACTGTTGGATGAGGCTGGAAACATTGTGAATGAGCCATTCTTAGTGATGCGCTCCTTTACAGTCGAAGATGCGCGTGAGCAGCTTGATGCACTCTACAACTCGTCACCCAGCAAGAACGATGAGGCACACGGCGAAGTTTAGAATATAAGTTTTATTAAATTTGAAGCAGGGGTGCATTCCGCTCCTGCTTTTTTAATCTTGGGGTGAGAAAGCGTCCATCCGAGGATGAAACCGGGGATGCAGCAATGCTTCTACAGGTTTGTCCGACTGCAAGTGGTGCTCAATGATCACAGGCACATCGGTGGGCTTAACCCGGCAATACCAGGTGTTGTCAGGAGCAACCTTCACCGTTGGGCCAGAACCGCACTGCCCCATGCAATCGCTAGCGCTGACAAATACGCCAGGAGTTGCAGCAGCTTGAAAGGCAGCCAACACATCAGCCGAGCCACTTCGCAGGCAAGAGCGGTGCTGACAAACCAAGACACAGCGACGCTTGGCTTGAGCGGGTTGATCGGTTGAGTCGTTCAATAGCTGATCCAAAACGTCTGATTTTACGACTTTAAGCTTTATTAAAAATAGCAAACCCAGTCTTATATTAGACCTCGTGCGTGAACGGTAGCTCTTAAAGTGATGCTTTGTTGGGCGCAGAGCGCTTTATCATACAGAGGTTGTGTGTTTTTCTGGTTATCGAGATCCATGATTCGCTCTTATACTGTCCGGATTCACAATAGCCAGACAGAAACCTATCACACGGTACAGGTTCCTGAAGATCGCTATATTTTGCAAACTGCTGAGGAGCAGGGCGTGCAATTGCCTTTTTCGTGCCGCAATGGAGCTTGCACAGCCTGTGCGGTGCGAGTACTCTCTGGTGAAATTCACCAGCCTGAAGCAATGGGGCTTTCTCCCAAGCTAAAGGATTCTGGCTATGCGCTGTTATGTGTCAGCTATCCTCGCTCGGATCTGGAGGTAGAGACTCAAAATGAAGACGAGGTGTATGAGCTTCAGTTTGGTCGCTATTTTGGCAAAGGACGGGTTCGGGCAGGTTTACCGTTGGATGAAGATTAGGGAATTTCTCCTGCTTCTTTGCTGTCTGTTGCTCATCGGCTGTCAAGCATCTATTAAGCCTCAAGGCACAGTGGTGCAGGTGTCGCGAGCCGTTAGTGGACAAACTATTGAGGTTTTAGACCCGACCGGACAAACAGTTCTCAATCAGGAAGTTCGACTGATAGGAATTGATGCGCCCCATCCAGAGCAGGAACCTTGGGGAACTGAGGCGAGAGAACGATTGGCAGAACTGGTAGAGGGACAGACGGTTTTGCTAGAGGCAGATGTAGCAACGCGAGACGGCTATGACCGAATTTGGGGCTATGTCTGGCTGAATGACCTACTAGTCAACCAGCAGTTAGTTGAGGACGGTTTGGCGCTATCAGTCGGGACACCCCACCCCAAATATGGCGATCGCCTCACTCGTGCCCAAGAAAAAGCGCGACTCTTAGGCGTTGGCATTTGGAATCCGCAGCAGCCAATGCGACAATTACCCTGTGAATTTCGACAACAGCGATCGCCAGACGAAACCATCTCCTGCCCCAGTTAATATCTTCTCTCCTCCCCAACCTCTAACCCCAAATCCCATGCCCCACTCCCCCGCCCAACTCCAAACCCTGCTCGACATTGCAACCGAAGCGGCTCTTGCAGGAGGAGCAGTTTTGCAATCTTACTGGGGGAAACTGGAGGAAATTCAGGAAAAAGGACGACCCGGAGATCTGGTGACTGAGGCAGACAAAGCGTCAGAGGTAGCTGTTTTAGAAGTGTTGCAGCGGCATCTGCCCGACCATCCCATCCTGGCGGAAGAGTCAGGGCAACTGGGAGAAGCGACCAGTGAGTATCTGTGGGCGATCGACCCGCTGGATGGCACCACCAACTATGCCCACCAATATCCCTTTTGCTCCGTTTCGGTTGGTTTGCTGATTGATGGAGTTCCACAAGTTGGCGCAATCTTTGATCCATTTCACGAGGATTTGTTTCGGGCTGCAAAAGGACTGGGAGCAACCCGAAACCGCCGCCCCATCTCTGTTTCAAAAACTGCTGAGTTAGGTAAAAGCCTACTGGTGACAGGCTTTGCTTACGATCGCCGCGAAACCCCTGACAATAACTATGCTGAGTTCTGCCACCTGACCCATTTAACTCAGGGAGTACGGCGTGGTGGGTCTGCCTCCATTGACTTGGCGTATATTGCCTGTGGGCGGTTGGATGGCTACTGGGAACGGGGACTATCACCCTGGGATATGGCTGCTGGAGTCATCTTGGTAGAAGAGGCGGGCGGTCAGGTGACTGCTTACGATGAAAGCCCTTTTGTGATTAATTCAGGACGAATTCTGGCAACCAATGGGCAAATTCATCAGGCACTGAGCCAGGAACTTTTGCAGACAAAACCTTTGGCGGAATATAGCTAGGTATAGAAGCAATATTACAGCCATGTTCCGATGGGTCCATAGCGTAGGGGTCGTTTGCGAACGACCCCTACAGGGATTTGTGGTTTATCCAAGGGGAAACGGCTGTGAGTTCAGTCTGACAATCCTAAAAGGCAGTCAGCTTGTAACACGATCAAATTTTCAACTTCGAAGGCAGAACACTGTTCTAATGCGCGGCTCAGTGCAGGGACGTTGCCTTGCTGCATCGTGGTGACTACTTCTGCCGCAACTTCTTCGTGCTGCCTGACCCAGCGTTCGTCTACGACATATTCGGCGGTGAGTGAATCTTGCTCCAGCACCCAAAAGTCAATTCCATATTGCTGAATAAACGCCTTCACAGCGGATAAATCGGAGCTGTATTGCGCTCGAATTAAATCAACAACACGCTCTCGAAACTTGCGATAGTAGCCAAGCTGATAGGGAATGGCATATTCCCGACCGACCAAAATTGATCGCTGAGCAAAGGAGGGAATGTTGTTAATTTCGTTAGACAAGGAAGCAATCAGCGTATCTTTGGGCTGCTGCTGAAAAAACTCATATAGGGCTGGAATTTCACCGACTTTGTAGTTAGGCTGAGGAAATTCTTCGACCAGGCTGGGGTAAAAAATCAGTCCGCCGCTCAGCAGGGCAGTAAGCCCCACGGCTAGAAGTTTTTTGTAGGCAACCCGATCGCCTGGTTGATTTGCCCACTGAAATAGAGCATCCAGAATTGCCGTAATAGCGATCGCCGCTGCAATTGCCATGACAAAGCGAAAGCTGTGCTGAGTATAGCGGCTGGGTAGCTGAAGCTTAAACAGCAGCAGATGCGCGATGAGAAACAAACCTACTGATGCCAAAATGATCTGCGGCAGTAGCTTCCCCTGACTGGTCACCTGTCGCAGCAGCGGAAAGCGATCGGGAAAGCGCCAGATGAGCGGCAATAGTAAACCGCTCAGCATCAATCGGGGCACCCACAGCGCCGGAAAAATACCGCTGCGCTCTGCCACCAGCCAAAACTCAAACGGATCTTTGATGAAGAAGCGCGATCGCCCATCCTCACCAAAGTCAGCCAATTCTCGCGCCTCAGCAGGTGTAATAGTCGGGCCAAATTCTGACGATTGCAGCGCAAATGGCAATAGCACCAGTACCGCTACAGCCAGACCTGCTAGACAAAATCCATAGTCTGACCGAACCTTAGAAAAGCCTGGTTTCCCCTGGTTCCACTGAAGCGGTTGGAGGCAGAGAATTCCGGCTGAGATTAGGACACATTGCGGGTAAAACAATCCCTGAAGGGCGATCGTCCCCAGCATCGGGAGGAGCGATCGCCGCAGCAAAAAATACAGAAAAGCTGCAAATAGCGGATACAGAAAGGCTCTAGGGGTTGCAGAGGACAGATCGTCCTTCATCCACACGTTTTGATTCAGCAGCAGCGTCGTTAGAAAACCCGTCACCGGAATCGGCAAAATCTGCAGACTGATGCCAAACACAAAGCCCGTCGTGATTAGACTGAGGGCGATCGGCAGCAGCTTATTAAAAATCATCGGGTCAATGCCCAGCAAAGCTCCCAAACGATACAAACTGGTGTAGCCAACGGGTACAGCAGACTGAAAATAGTCAGCAATCAAGTCTTCTGGAAACAGCGCTGCATCCATGAACCGCTGCATCCAAAAAACATGTTGACGAGCATCATCCTGCACCACATACTCACTGCCAAACGCCTGCTGAAGCCCCAAAATGCCATAAATTGCCGCGAAAGCTAAACTAAAGCCAAACCAAAACTTTAGCTGAGACCCAGATTTATGAGCCGTTTCAGACATAAACAAGTGATGTAGACGAGCCATTAGAATAGCAGCGATAAGGAAGGTACAGGTTGATCACATCTGATTGTAGGGTGAACCATCGTCCACCCCTGCAACTGAATCAGCCTGAAATATTGTAAGCTTCTGTGAAAGATCGAACCTGCTGAGAAACCGCTTTGAGTATGAACAGCAAATCAATATGGCGTTTGAGGAAACATTTAACCGGGTTACACGTCTTCATCGCGATTGTGCTGGTTCTCGGCATCTTTTTTCGCTTTGTTAACCTCGACCGCAAAGTCTACTGGCATGACGAAACGCTCACCTCTTTGCGAATCTTTGGTCACACCGAGACAGAACTGGTTCAAAAAGCATTTGACGGTGAGATTATTACTGCTGAGCAGCTTCAGCAATTCCAGCAGCCCAGCTCCGAAAAAGACCTGGGCGATACCCTCACCGCCCTCGCCGGAAACGCCGAGCATCCACCCCTCTACTATCTGATGGCGCGGCTGTGGGCAAGCTGGTTTGGTAGTTCGGTTGCTGCCATGAGAAGCCTGACTGCGGTAATTGGCGTTTTGGCACTTCCCTGCGCCTACTGGCTGTGCCTGGAACTGTTTGGTTCTGCTCAGGTTGGATTAATCGCAATGGCAGTCATTGCGATCTCCCCCTTCCACGTGCTGTACTCTCAGGAAGCGAGAGAATATAGCCTCTGGACCGTCACAATTCTGCTATCTAGTGCAGCCCTGCTCAAAGCAATTCGGCTGGGGAAAGCCGTGAACTGGGGGCTTTACGCAATCACCATTGCATTGGGGCTTTATGCTCACCTCTTAGCGGTGTTGGTGAGCGTGAGTCACGGTATTTATGTTCTGCTAAGCAAAAATCTGCGTGATAAAGCATTTAAGCCTTACCTGCTCGCTTCGGGGGCTGGAATTTTGTCTTTTACACCCTGGTTAATCGTTGTCATTTCAGGGTTTTTTAAAATTCACGACATCACAGCAGGTTCCCGCCGGGGTTTGACTTTTTCATCGCTAATAGACAAGTGGTTTCTCAATTTCAACCGAATTTTTCTTGACCATGAACAAGGTTCGTTGAATGTCCTGTTTGTGGTTTTGACAGCCTATTCCTTTTACTTTCTTTGCCGCAAAACACCCAGGTCAGTTTGGCTATTTGTGCTTAGTTTAACTGGAGTGACTGCGCTCACCTTGCTCTTACCAGACGTCATTCTGGGAGGTCGACGCTCTACTCTAATGCGATATGCAACTCCATGCTGTTTAGGAGTTCAGCTTGCCGTTTCCTATCTGATCGCAACCCAGCTGAATGGTGAGAAGGTGCGCCAACGCAGAATTGCAAAAGCATTTTTGGCAATCCTTATTACATTGGGTGTGATTGGCAATTCCCTTAGTGCGCAGGCAGATGTTTGGTGGACAAAAAGCCGCGATCGCAGCGGACATTATCTACCAGTCGCCGACATTCTAAATGGATCCAATCGACCTTTGCTCATTAGTGATGCTGACCCCATTGCGCTGCTTGCTACCAGCCGCTATTTACAGCCAGATACTCCCATGCTACTGGTTTTCCCACCCGAGATTCCTCGAATTCCTGCCTATCCGGGAGAGCGCTTCTTGTTTGATGCGTCTTACAGATTTCGTGAAACGCTCCAGACCCAACAAGGATTTGAACTGATGTCTATCTACGCTAAAGCTGAGGTTACGCACCTTTGGGAAATCGTTGAGAAATAGCCTTAGAGGGAATTGATATTGATATTGGGTTGAAATCCTGGTTGAACGGGCTGTTCTAATACAGCCTGCAATGTTTGCAGCAGCTCTTGAATGGTGTAAGGCTTTACAACAAAACCTTTGATTCCGCTAGCCTCTCTCAACTTACCGTTAGACACAAATCCACTGATGGCGATCGCCTTGATCTGCGGATCAATTTTTAGGAGAGTTTGAATGGTTGTGATGCCATCCATAGAGGGCATCATCATATCGACCAGCGCAACAGCAATTCTGTGTTTGTGTTGAGCGCAAAGTGCAATTGCTTCAATCCCATCATTGGCTGTCAGCACATGATAGTTATAGGCTTCTAGCGAAACTTTGATTGTTTCTAAAACTGCCGTTTCATCGTCCACCACGAGAATCCATTCTGCATTCCCGTTGGATGAGGCAGCGGGCTCTACTCGGGGAGAAACGGAGGCTTCGACCGCTGGTAAAAACACTCTAAATTCAGTTCCTTCGCCCACTTTGCTCAATACCTCGATGAACCCTCTGTGACTCTTGACAATACCTCTTACCGTAGAAAGTCCTAACCCTGTCCCTTTCCCAATCTCTTTCGTGGTGAAAAACGGTTCAAAAATTCTGTCTACGATTTCGGTTGACATTCCGGTTCCGGTATCTTTGACGCTCAGCCCAATATAAGAACCAACGGATGCGTCAAGATTCATGCGGGCATAGTGTTCATCTATAAACAGGTTTTTGGCAGAAATGGTGAGTGTGCCGCCGTGAGGCATCGCATCACGCGCATTGACGACTAGATTCATCAGCACCTGATGCAGGTGGGTCGCGTCTCCAGACACTAACCAAAGCTCTGGCTCCACATTAGTCGACAACTCAATAGATTTAGGAAATGTCTTTTCAGCAATCTGCTCAATCTCGTGGACTAGGTGCTTTACCTGCACGATTGTCCGCTTACCCTCGACACCGCGAGCAAACTGAAGCACTTGCTTGACTAGAGCTGCCCCACGTTTGGTGTTGGTTTCAACGATTTTAAGCAAATGCTTACTTTGCTCGTCGGCATTGGGAAACTTCAACTGCAACAGCTGTGCCGTACTTAAAATGGGCGTCAGAATGTTGTTGAGATCATGAGCAATACCACCTGCAAGCGTACCCAAACTTTCGAGCCGTTGCGTTCGCAGGAATTGGCTCTCGAGCTGTTTCTTCTCAGTGATGTCTGTATTAACCGTCAAAACAGATTTGGGTTGCCCCTGGGCATCGCGCATTAATGTCCAACGGCTAGCGACGATGATTTCTTTGCCCTGTTTATTCACCTGATGCAATTCGCCTTGCCAGGTACCACACTCCATTAAGCCTCTTTGAGCCGTTTCAAGTTGGTCAAGCGAGTCTAACCGATACAAGAGCCGATTTGCGTCCTGGTTGATGACCTCTTCAGCCTTCCATTCGTAGACTTGCTCTGCTCCCTTATTCCAATACTTAATTTTGTTGTTTAAGTCTCGTACCAGGATGGCATCTGTTGTGATGTTGAGTAGAGCTGCCTGTTCCCGGATCTTGTCTTCTGCTTGCTTGTACTGTGTCAAATCAAGCACAAAGCTAACGATCGCCTCTTCAGATTCATCCAGCAAAGCCCCGCCGATCATCACAGGAATGCGGTGTCCATCCTTGCGGAAATATTCTTTCTCAAAGGCACTAAACGCTCCAGAACTGGCTAGTTCTGCTATTGCTGCCTGATTGAGATAATCATATTCTGGAGGCGTAAGGGTCTGCCAATTGATCTTTCCAGCCTGTAGGTCAGCGCGACTGTATCCAATGATTTGGAGGAAGGCGTCATTGGCATCTGTAATCCTGCCATCAGCCATGCTAAAAATCACCCCAATCACGTTGGACTCGATTAAATGTCTAAATCGAGCTTCACTACGCTGTAGTGCTTTAAATGCTTGCTCGCGTTCTGCTTCTAGCTGCTGACGCTGTTGGATTTCCTTTTCTAGCCGCTCATTCTGTTCTGTTAGCCGCTTGGCTAAATTTTGCAGTCGAACGTGAGTGTTGACTCGCGCTAGAACCTCTTCGTGGTTGAGCGGTTTAGTGATGTAATCAACTGCTCCAAGATTTAAGCCTTTGACCTTGTCGTCGTTATCGCTAACCGCGGTCAGAAAAATAATTGGAATTTCCTGGGTAGCTGGCTTGCTTTTGAGCCGACGGCAGGTTTCAAACCCGTCTATACCGGGCATAAGGATGTCTAGCAAAATCAAATCAGGTGGGGCATATTCTGCCAGAGCGATCGCTCTTTCCCCATCTTCAGCCACCACCACTTTGAACCCAGCAGCCTCTAGTAAATCGAGCAGCACATCTAGATTCGTGGGGGTATCATCCACGATCAAAATCACACCTTCTTCCGCAGTCCCTGTAACCATGAAAACCTCTTAAAATTGCTGTAAAAATTCCAGAATCTGCCGTCCTTTAAAGCCCTTGGCAAGCTGTCGTAGGTGAGCGGCAAAAGGACTCCACTGCTGGTTTGCCTCCTCTAGCTGCGTAGCTCGTTTGGCGATGGCTCGCAAATCTCCTCGCATTGCTAGGTCCAGAAAAATAGCGATTTCTTCTGCGGGCGGGATTGAGAGGTCAGAAGTTGGAAAACTCACCTGGCTGTCCTGGTTGTCTACATTCTTCGAGGATTCCCCGACTTCACTCTCATTCTCGTAAATCCACTCCAGTTTCAGGTGTTCTTGCAATTTCTGAAGCAAATTATCTTCTTGAATCGGTTTTGCCAGAAAGTCGTTGCAGCCAACCTGGAGGCTCTGTTGGTGATCGAATTCAAAAACGCTGGCTGAGACTGCGATCACAATAACGTCTTTCAGGGCTGGCATGGCTCTAAGTCGACGGGTTGCCTCAAAACCGTCTAACTTGGGCATGACTAAGTCAATCAGGATGACATGGGGCTGAAAGGACTGTGCTTTGTTGAGTCCGTCTTGTCCATCCACAGCATCTAGCACGTCAAACCCGATGGGTTCTAAGAGATTAATCAGGACAGAGCGGTTGGTGGGTTTGTCATCTACGATTAAAATCTTGGGCTTGTCACCTTTGACTCCAATAATTGTGCGCTTTGAAGCATGAGCAGCCTCCATCAATGCATCAGCGGTCGGCAAGTCTAGATCAAACCAAAAGGTACTGCCTATTCCCAGGGTACTCTTGACCTGAAGCGTTCCGCCCATCATCTCAACCAGTTGACCGCTGATGGCTAACCCTAACCCTGTTCCTTCTGTCTTACGGCTGTCTTCACCCACCTGTTGGAACGGCTTAAAAATCTCACTTAGATGATTGGAGGCAATGCCAATGCCGGAGTCCTCAACTTGAAAGCGAATTTTTTGCTCGTGATACCCCACTGTGAAGGCGATCGCCCCCGTTTCGGTAAACTTGACAGCATTGCCCAGCAGATTCAGCAAAACTTGACGTAGGCGTTTGTCATCTGCTCGAATGACTTTGGGCAGGGGAGAGCGCGATTGATAAGTTATGGAAATTCCTTTTTGTTCAGCTTTAATTCTACAAATTTCTACAATGCTTTGCAGGAAGTCAGCAAGATGAAACTCTCTCGGATACAGTTCCATTCTGCGAGCTTCAATTTTAGAAAGATCTAAAACATCATTAATCAGCGTGAGTAGGTGTTCTCCACAGTGATGGATGATTGAAATGCGATTCTTTTGCTGTTCCGATAAGGCTCGGTCTTTTTGGCAAATCTGGGTGTATCCCAAAATGCCGTTAAGTGGGGTACGCAGTTCGTGGCTCATATTTGCCAGAAATTCGCTTTTGGCTCGATTGGCAGACTGAGCAATTTCTTCGGCGCGTTGGCGATCGCGTACTTCGTGCTGAAGCTGTACGGTGCGTTCTTTTACTTTTGCTTCTAGGGTTTTGCTATAGTCGGCTAACTGTTCGTGCGATCGCTTCAAATCAGCATTGGCGGCAGCTAAATCTTGATAAAGACGGGCATTCTCGATTGAAATAGCAGCTTGTGACGATAAAAGCTGTAAAACTTCTACTCGCTCTGCCGTGAAAGCACCTGTTGTTAAATTATTTTCCAAATAAAGAATGCCAATCAGCTTGCCTTGATGCACAATTGGCGTACACAAAATGGATCTGGGTTGGTGATTCAGAATGTAGTCGTCTGTCGTAAAAATTCCCTCACGGATCGCATCCTTTAAAACAACATTTTCCTGGGTTTGCCGGACATAGTTGATGATTGATTGCGGCAAGGATCGATTCATTTCTACAGCAATAGATTGCTGTATAACAATCTCATTCTGATTAACATGTCCCGTTGCTTCAATGAAAAGTCTTTCAGCTTTTTCCAGAATTAATATTCCAGTTTCTGCTCCTGCATTTTCAAGCACAATTTGCATCAACTTGTTTAGCAGCTTGCTTAAAACGATTTCACCCGAAAATGCCTGAGCGGCTTTCATCACGGTTGTTAAATCTAAGCTAGTGCCAGTTTCAGAATGATTGTGAGTAGAGACAGTTGTTTGATGATCTGTATTGCTTCTACTATAGGTTGTTCTGTCTAGTAGTTGGGGATACTTCTCTTCTAAATGCTCAACCTTGCGTTGAGCGCCCCATACCTGATACGCGTAATGTGCTTTTTGCAGGTAGAGTTGAGCGATCGCTTCTTTTCCCCAGCTTAAATAAAATTTAGCAGCCAGTTCATAAGCCAGTGCTTCTTCGTTCACATATTCGTTTTCTTTAGCAAGAGCAATGGCTTGGTCATACCGTTCCATTGCTTCTACTTCTTCGCCTAAAACTCGATGCCTTTCTGCCTCAACGAGATGAAATTTATGAAGATGGTTCATTGGCGCAAAATGTGCCCATCTTTGCATTTTTTCTTGATTAGCTTTTACGCTATCCAGAATGCCCTGTTGCTCTAACTGTGAAGCATCAGAGTAAACCGCCAGTTTTGCTAAAGAATCATAGAAATGGAAGAGAGGAATGTGAGGGGTCGCGACCACTGCATCCAAATACTTCTCTTCAGTTGCAGCATGTTCAATTGCTTCTGAGTAATTTTCAAACCAATAGCAGAGTAGAAGTTTGTTCAAATAAATGTAGGCGATCGCTGCTTTGTCGTTTGCTTGCTCGTGTAGTGGCAATCTGATCTGCTCGTCAAACGCTTCACCCTGAAGACAGCAAGGATTTTCGCTTTTTCCTAACAAATTCAAGGCAGACTGCCAATAAATCTCATGATAATTAAGCGCTGTTTTTTGCTTGATTTTATCAATTGCCTCTCTATTGACTGCCATCTCTTTTTCAAGGGCATTCAGTTCTTTGCCGCTGTAGTAAGAAAAATAGGAATACACTAACAGTCCAAAAGCCCCAAATTCTAAATCTCCTGTCTCCATTCCGCTAGAGTAGGCTGATAGCAAAGGCTCTAAGGTTTGTCTCAGATGCTCTTTCCAGGGACGAATAAATATATTAACGATGACGGTTGTTTTGGTGATAATTTCTTGAGCGTTTAATGTTAACAGCAGATTTAACGCGAGTTGTCCAAACTGATAGCCCGAATCAATATCTCCCACAACTCCGCACAGCAGAAGTCCATAATTGGCATAAGCCATCGGAGAAACGGAAGCATTGCCATATTGAACGGATAAATCTACCTGTTTACATAGCGTCAACGGCAATAGGGTAGGAGCCGCAATATAAGCAGGAGCAAAGATACTCGCTAAAAGTCTAATAGCTGCCAATTGATAGGGGTCGCTCATTTGAGGTAGATCAACTAAATCCTCAATTCGCTTGCCGTTCAAAATTGCCGCAGTTTCTGAAAGTGCTTGCCCAATATCAGATGGAGTTGGCTGTTCGGGAAAATTTACCCCCAATAGCTTTAGGGCCTGTAATGCTGTATTCACTGCATCTAGCAGCTTGTTTTGCAGTACATGAGTTTGAATCTGGATTTCATAAACCTTTAATTTGTCTAATAGGCTGTTACCATGATTTTGTACGGGGTCGATGAATCTCTGCATTGCTTTAAAGTCACCACTTAAATGGGCTGACTCTGCCGCTTCGGTATGCAGTGCTAACGTAAGTTCGTACTGATGAGTCCAGCTATCTTCTGCGAGGAAGTGCATCCCTGTTTGTAAATATTTTGTAGCCACCGCACAAGCCATTGCTGCTTTGGCTTTCTGTCCAGCTATTAAATTAAGTTGGGCGACTTCGGTTCGTTCTGCTGTATCTGTAACGAGCTCGATTCCTAAGTTGAGATGATCGACAATCTCAAATATCTTTTCTGATAATGTTTCGGGTGACATGTTTTGTCGAAGCAAACGACCAATCTGCAAGTGAGTCGCTTGCTTAGAACTATTGCCAATCAAGGCGTATGCTGCCTGTTGCACTCGGTCATGCAGAAATCTAGATTCTAGGTTGACTGGATGCGTATCAGTCAAATTTTGTGTAAGGGTTAGCTCAGAGATAGGTAAGACTAAACCTTCTTCAATCGCTGGCAAAAGATCTTGATAAGTATGGACTGGCGATCGCCCGTAAATTGTGGAAAGCGTCTGCAAGTCAAACGCACTACCCACACAAGCCGCTAACTGCAAGACGTGCTGAGTTGATTCAGGTAGTTTTCGTAACTTCTGAATCATCAATTCAATGACATTGTCTGTAATGTCGATCGCTTCAATCTGTGTAATATCCCATTGCCAATAAGCTTTGTCTCCACTAGCTGGAGTTTCAAAAGACAAAAGGTTTTCTTGATGTAGCGTTTTGAGAAACTGATTGACAAAGAATGGGTTACCTGATGTTTTGCGGATGATTAGTTCAGCCAATGGTTGAACAGAATCATCATTATGCAGCGTGTCAGCAATAAGATTACTAATATCTACGAGGGCTAAGGGAGCTAAATTAACTTCATGAATGACAACGGCTTTAGATCGTAGAGCGTTTAAAGCCATGACTAAGGGATGGCTTGGGTTAACCTCGTTATCTCGATAGGCTCCAATCAAGCATAAATAGCCTGTTTCTACGTCCATCAAGATCACATCCAGCAGCTTTAGCGTGGCAGAATCAGCCCACTGCAAATCGTCTAGAAACAAGACTAGAGGATGTTCTGCTGAGCAGAAGACTCGGATAAAGTTTTGAAAAACGAGATTAAATCGGTTCTGTGCTTCTGTAGGTGCTAGGTCAGGAGCAGCAGGTTGCTTGCCAATAATCAACTCTACATCTGGAACAACATTAATAATGACTTGACCATTGTTGCCCAGAGCCGCTAAAAGTTTGGTTCGCCACTGCGTGAGTCGGGTTTCACTTTCAGTTAAAAGTTGTTTCACTAATGATTGAAAGGCAGTGATAATTGCAGAGTAAGGAATATTGCGTTGAAACTGGTCAAATTTACCAGGGATGAAGTATCCTCTCGCTCCAACAATGGGTTTACGGATCTCATTGACTAACGATGTTTTACCGATGCCAGAGTAACCCTTTACTAATATGGCTTCAGTTTTGCCAGCACTGACGCGAGCGAAGGTATCCATTAACAAACTAACTTCGCGATCGCGCCCATATAGCTTCTCTGGAATCGAAAATTGGCTAAATAGGTCGAATTCTCCCACTTTAAAGGGAGCGATCGCACCAGAAGATTGCAGCATCTCTAGACAAGTTTCTAAGTCAGCCTTTAGTCCTAATGCACTTTGATAACGGTCTTCTGCCGTCTTGGCGAGTAACTTCATCACAATATCGGACACTACCTCTGGAATGTCTGAATTGACCGAATGAGGCGAGAGCGGTGTTTTAGCAATGTGGCAATGAATGATTTCCAGAGCATCGGTCGCCTGAAATGGCATCTGCCCCGTCAACATCTCATAAAAAGTAACGCCTAATGAATAAAAATCAGTGCGGTAATCAATTGAACGGTTCATTCTCCCCGTCTGTTCGGGAGACATATATGAAAGCGTGCCTTCGAGAACATTAACGTTAGTAATCGTTAAATTTTCTCTAGATAGACGGGTCGCAATACCGAAATCAATCAGCCTGACTTCGCCCGTTTCTTCATTAAAGAGAATATTCTGGGGCTTGATATCTTTGTGAATAACGTTCTGCTGATGAAGCTGCACCAGAATTGAAGCTAAATGAATTGCAATTTGTAAAAAATTGTTTATCTTGACCTGTCGCGTAGCGACAACCCCGTTGGAGAACTGCGAATCAATCAATTTAGCCAGCAATTCTCCGTCAAAATCAGACAGAATCAAGGCTAGTCCATTGCGGTAGTTTTCTAAGCCTAATGGTTTAGCAATTCCCACGATATCTAAGTCTTGAAGAATCTGATATTCGTGTCTCAACCGAGTCAATTGATCAAGGGTCGGATACTCGGCTTTTAGGGTTTTGATAATGACAGAATTTGGTTCCAGATCGCTTTTAGACGCCGTCCTAGCTCGATAAACGCAGGTCGTGACTCCTTCATATAAAACTTCGAGCAACTCGTAGCCAGCGATCGTAATACTCATTCTCTTTTTTGTGCTTAGGATAGAAGTAGAGGGCTAGGTTCGGCTTTTGTTCATATTAGGTATGGAAAGGGCAATCAGGTGGGCTTTCGAGCAGGATCAGATTAACAGCATACTGATTATTTCTATCCCTACGATAGGTGACATGTTTTAGAGCGGGTGTGGAAGCAATAATACTTCACCTTCTTAATATTCAAGAGGCGATCGCCTCTGAAAGATTAGCGGATAACAAAAAAAATCCAGTAGCATTTCACGAGACGAGTAGCTACACGATAGATAGGAACTTGGCACATCAGCTTATCCAATGTAGCGGCTAATACTAATCAACTTCACTTTAATCTTCCGGATTCTGCTGAGATTGATACAATTGGGGGCAACTGCATTAGGGGTTGCCCATTTAACGAATGATTTTCGTAGGGGCACGGCATTGCCGTGCCCCTACAGTGGGCGATTTGCATATTAGGACTTTCCGCATCATTCTCAATTTGTGCAATGCCACTGCATTAAGTGTTGAAGAAGAGTATTGTCAGTTTGCAACTTGTGCTTATGGTGGGTTCTGAATGCCAACTAAAGTTGGCATTCAGAACCCGTTGCAAGATGGATTCACGATTGATCACTTGTTTAATAAAAGTGCCAACTCTGAGGGGACGACAAGCCAGAGCCAATTTCATACAGTGAGTTTATCCAAACACAAGTAGCAATTGGTCTACCCGGAGCCTTACCTATACACTCGGAACAGTAGGTTGCATCTATGTCTCAAAGAATTTCAAATTACCGGCTACGAAGTAGCAGAGCAGTTCGTTTCAGAATAGCGCTTTCCCTAATTGCTGGAGGGTTGCCATTATTGATATATCCAGGTGTATTTATCGGTGTATCAATTAGCCTTGCTGCTCCTTGGACGGACAATGAACCACTATTGACGGTAGTTGCTAAGAGCGTCCTGATTGGGTCTATCAGTTACCCATTGGTTTATTTTGTATCTCTTGTCATGACTCTGGTGATGGCTAAAATTCGGAGAACAGCGATCGCCTTCAAAGTCAGCCTCGTACCACTCGCTTATCTGCTGGTATTGGCTTTGCTAGTTGCCGTGTGGGCTTCACTGCCTTCTGGTTAGTCGTCTGCTTGGCTGGTAAGTTCGTTTATGTTGTGCGATCGCATCTACCTTTTCAACCGTATTCAATTTAATAGGGGCATCTAACCATGCAGCGTCTAAATTTTGGTGTTTCGTTATTCTTTGCCTTGATTCTTGGTTCTGTTGTTCCTGCTGTTGCTCAAACCCCTCACTCAGAGGAGCACCCAACCGTCGGTACAGTTGAAAGTGTAGCGAGTGACGATGTGCTGTGTTATCTCACTATTGTGGATGATGAAGGCGATCGATATGAGAATGTCGGAGCCACCTTTGATGTTTGCGCGGAGCAAGACCGCTTTCTGAACCAACGAGCCAGCTTGGAGTATAGGCAAGTGCGTGTCAGCAGTTGTCAAGGGGCTGAACCCTGTGCAGTAACCCGGGTAGAAACCGTGGTGGCAGAAGTCAATATTCTCCCAGTCACACCTTACTGAAACCGTGCGAACTCTACTCGTGACAATCGCTCAATGGATAAACCCATAGAGGGAGGTTCTTTTTGCCGTGTCTTTAGAAACTGGACGCAGTTCCCTATGAATCATAAGTCGAAGACATCCTTCGCGCAGTTCACGAGGTAAAGTCATGGCTCCTATCGATGTCTTAAACAAAATTTCGGATGTCATTTGGGAGGTTCCAGTCTCTTACAAGGATGGAATGCGGGTACCTGCGCGGATTTATGGTACTGAAAAATTGATTCGAGAATTGGATGATGCGGTTTATGACCAAATTACCAATGTCGCAACTTTGCCCGGCATCACCAAATATGCCTTGTGTATGCCCGACGGACACTTTGGCTATGGCTTCCCGATCGGCGGTGTAGCAGCGATGGATGTAGATCAGGGCGGCGTCATTTCTCCTGGTGGCATTGGATTTGACATTAACTGTGGAATGCGTCTAGTGACGACCAATCTAGATTACAAAGAGGTCAAACCGCACATTAAACAATTGGTGGATAAGCTGTATGAGCGGGTTCCGGCAGGCGTTGGCAGCACTGGATTTGTGAAACTTTCCCGGAATGAGTTCCGTAAGGTGGCAGAGCAGGGAGCTCAATGGTGCATTCATAATGGCTATGGCTGGGAAGAGGATTTGGAGTTAATCGAAGAGCAAGGCTGTTTAAAGGGAGCCGATGCCAAAAAGATTAGTGAAAAGGCGATCGATCGCGGCGTTCATCAAATTGGTACGCTGGGTTCGGGTAATCATTACTTAGAAATTCAGGTTGCTAAACGGGAAAATATTTTTGATAAGAATCTAGCCAAAGCGATGGGGATCACCCGTCCCGATCAGGTGGTAGTGATGTTTCACTGTGGTAGCCGTGGGTTTGGGCATCAGGTCGCAACGGATTATCTACAAAGCTTTCTCAAGGTGATGGACAGCAAGTATGGCATCAAAATTCTCGATCGCGAATTAGCCTGTGCCCCCTTTAATTCCCCCGAAGGACAAGCATACTTTTCGGCGATGAAATGTGGCATCAATATGTCGTTTGTCAATCGACAAGTGATTTTGCACCGCATCCGTGAGGTGTTTTCGCAAGTGTTTGAGCGATCGCCCGAAGATCTGGGAATGCACATGGTTTACGACGTGTCGCACAACACCGCTAAGTTAGAGAAACATATCGTGGATGGCAGGGAGCGATCGCTGCTTGTTCACCGCAAGGGTGCCACCCGCGCCTTTGGTCCCGGCATGAGTGATCTGCCCTACCGTTATCAAGAAACCGGTCAGCCCGTGATCATTGGCGGCAGCATGGAAACGGGATCATACTTGCTTACAGGCGTCGCGACAGGCGATCAAACCTTTTTTAGCACCGCCCACGGCAGCGGACGCACAATGAGCCGCACAAAAGCCCGCAAAACTTGGCAGGGGCAGCAGCTTCAGAAAGAAATGCAGCAAAAGGGCATCTATGTTCGCAGTACCTCCAATGCAGGATTGGCAGAAGAAGCAGGAGGCGCTTACAAGGATGTCGATGAGGTAATCGAAGCGGCAGAGTTGGCAGGCATCAGTCGGCGGGTGGTCAGGCTAACCCCGATCGGCAATGTGAAGGGGTGAGGGATGCCAGGACGTACACCACTGACTGTTCTTACAGGACCGCTGGGTAGCGGCAAGACCACACTGCTGCGGCACATTCTGACGGTGGTACCGCGCAAGATTGCCATTCTAATGAATGAGTTTGGCGAAATTGCGATCGACACTAAAATTCTACAGGGCAAGAATGTAGAGATGGCAGATTTGGGTGGCGGCTGTGTCTGTTGTTCGCTGCTGGGTGAATTTGAAGCGGCGGTTGATGAAATTATCGCAACGGTGAATCCAGACTATCTTGTCGTCGAAACCACTGGGGTGGCAGAACCTGATGCTCTGGTGTTTGATATTCAAGAAAGTTTGCCCCAGGTTCGGTTAGATGGCGTTATCACCGTCATTGATGCGGATGGATTGGTGAAGTATCCCCAAGTGGGACATACCAGTCGCATCCAGATTGAGTCCGCAGATATCTTGCTGCTCAACAAGGTGGATCTCGTTTCTGAACAGGAATTGGCAACGATTACGGACAAGCTTCAGAGTCTGAATGAAATTGCCTCGATCATTTCCACGATTCGCTGTCAGATCGACCCCGATTTGTTATTTGGGATTGGTCGAGAGCGCTTACAGCCATCGCCCCATCATCACCATCAACCTGAATTTGAGTCCTTCAGTTACACCTCACAGGCAGTTTACGATCGCACCTGTTTTACTGAATTTGCCGATTCTCTCAGTTCTGATATCTATCGAGCCAAGGGGTTTGTGCAATTTCCTGAAGGCACTCACCTGTTCAATTTTGTTGCTGGACGTTGGGACTTAGAACTCTTTGAACCCTCCTCCACAGAACTTGTTTTCATCGGCAAACACGTCACCCAACAAAAACCTGAAATTTGCGATCGCCTCCAATCTTGTGAGCAGAAGTAAGTGCTATGCCCTACGAATTCCTTGAAGATATCGCTACGGCTGACATTGCCTTCCATGCCTGGGGAGACGATTTGGAGGAAGTATTCAGAGCGGCAGGAGATGCTGTAATTAACACGATGATTGATAATCTCGAAGCGATCGCACTCACTGAAGCGCGCACATTTCAACTAGAAAATGATGAACTGGATTTACTCCTGTTTAACTTCTTACAGGAGTTTGTTTATTACAAAGACAGTGAGTTGTTATTGCTCCGAGCGCAACAGGTGGAAATTGCCCAAAAGGAATCTATTTATCATCTGACAGCCATGACTCAAGGAGAAAGGTTAGATCGCGATCGCCATCATCAGCGAGTGGATGTCAAAGCTGTCACGCTCCATCAGTTTCAACTCGAAAAAACAGATTCGGGTTGGAGGGCACAAGTGATTCTGGATATTTAAGATGCTACATATCGACGGTTCCTATGGAGAAGGGGGAGGGCAAATCCTTCGCACCAGCCTGAGTTTAGCGGCGATTACCGGGCGAGCGATTCGGATCAATTGCATCCGAGCAAAACGGGAAAAGCCAGGATTGGCAATCCAACATTTAACTGGAGTGCGAGCAGCCGCAACGCTTTGTCAAGCGAAAGTTACAGGCGATCGCGTTGGTTCAACCCAGATAGAATTTACTCCCACCCGACCCATTCAAGCGGGACAATACACCTTTGACGTTGCCCAAACGGTAGGAACTGGATCAGCCGGAGCCGTAACCCTAATTCTACAAACGGTTTTGCTGCCCCTGGCACTTACTCAAGGGGAGTCGATCGTGACTTTGAGAGGAGGCACTTTTATTCCCTGGAGTCCACCCGCTCCTTACATTGAACAGGTGTATTTGCCCTGTTTGCAGCAGATGGGTGTACAGGCAACGGTGAAACTTAAAGCTTGGGGCTGGTATCCACGGGGTGGCGGTGAGTTGAACTTGCAGGTTAGTGGAAGTAATGGAGTGGGTTCACTTCAGCCGATTCACCTGCTGGAGCGGGGAGACTTGCATCAGGTTAAAGGATTGGCGATCGCCACAGAGCTGCCATCCCACATTCCTCAACGGATGGCAAACAGAGCACAGAATTTGTTGGGGCAAGCGCAGTTAAAAGCTCAGGTACAACCCCAACGAGAACGAGGCGTTGGACCTGGAACGGGCATCTTTTTGATGGCAGAGTATGAGCATACCCGGACAGGCTTTGGGGCAGTTGGAAAAATCGGATTACCTGCCGAAGAAGTTGCTGCGATCGCCACCCAGGAACTTCTAGCGTTCCACGAAAATGGAGCACCCGTTGATATTCATTTAGCGGATCAACTCCTCCTGCCAGCCGCCTTAGCTTCGGAACCCAGCCAATACCGAGTGGCAGAAATCAGTACTCATCTGATCACCAATGCCTGGGTGATTGAGCAATTTGGACTGGCAAAAGTGGCGATCGACTCAAGCACTCGACTTGTTACGGTCACACCCTCATCTTCACGAAGTCGATAAAAAGAGGATGGAGCTAAAGCTCCGTCCTCTTTTTTGTTCTATTGATTTGAAGATGTCGCGGACGTGGGTAGGGGCGCACCGCGGTGCGCCCTCACAGAAATTGACGTGTCGCTCTATAAAGCGCAATTAGTAGCGAAACACCGCCGCAACGGGTGCTTCATCTGGCACTCCTTCTGGCTCAACGGCATACACCGTTCCACCATGAAGAACCGTTTGAATAGCTGCTGCATTGAGCAAATCTTCATCACCCGGTTGAGTCTCATTGTGCATTTCAAGCTGCATTGAGTCCGGATCAAAATGCCCCCATTTCTGCACCCCAACTGGAACAAAAAGCTGTTCTACACGACCATAAAACGCACCTTGAATCACTTCATTCAAGTCGTTTGATCCTTTACCATTCGCAATCGACTCATGATAGTAATCGATCGCCTTTTGCTGGTCTGCTTCAAACTGCGGACCCACGATCGCCCAAGCTTCCGCATGAAGCTCTTCCGCCGATCGCTCTTTGACGTTGTGTTGAATGCCTTCTTCCACAATAAAATTGTAGGTATTTGCCTCCTGATAAATTGGCAGCAAATAGTTAACGCCAGCCAGAACAAGCGGAGAACGACGGTTACGGAAGAAATCGTGCAGCGCTTTATCCACTAAGTGAAAATATTGCAGCAAATCCTCCTTCACGTTTTCGCGGTCGGCTCCTTGTCCGTGATATGAGCCGCCACCTTGTAAGCCTGCACGACCTGCACCACCCTCCTGCCGCCGCTGTTGATCTTTTGATGTTTCGTCATACTGCAAGGCTTCATCCATGTCTTTTGGCAAGCCTTCGATTTCAACCTCACGGGTAATGCTGTAGCGATTAGCTTCCACAAGACGGACATCGCGCTGACCAAGCGTGAGAATGTAGAAGCGGTTATCTCCGCCCAACAGCGGAATTAATGGTTTGAGATGAAAGCGATTGCTCACGACCACCAGTTCAATCATTTCGAGCGGCACGCGATAGAAGCGGAAAAATCCCTCTGAGACGAACAGAGCTAAACCCGCGTCCTGATGCTGCCAAAATTCATCCGTATCCAAAGCGATCGCAGGCTGAAGAAATTCACCTGGATCGAGAGGTGGCGATTCATATTTTTCTAACTCTGCTTGCGCCTGTCGAATTAGATTCTTAAAGCGAACAGAGTTTTGCTGAGTTTCAGAACCAAGCTGCACAGTGGGCATGTAGATCGATACACACAATCCTTGCGGCTGGTCAACCAGTTCTTTCAGTTCTTCAATCGAAAGGAAGCTCATATTATTAAGGCAAAATCAAAGAAAAGTGAAATTAAGGAGAAATGAAAATGTGTTTTTCCACACAAAGATCGTAGGAATTTCCCAAAAACAAAGCCCCTGTCAAATGGCAGAGAAAAGGTACAGGAGAGCAGATCAAATCTGTTGCGGATAGGGGAGTATCTTTCATCAAATCATGATGGTCCTGTCGATTGCTCAACGGGCATTGATGTTAGCAGCGGCAAGCGGACAATCAGGGTTGTGCCCTTTCCTTCTCCTGCACTTTCGGCGTGAATTGTCCCGTTGTGAAGTTCGACTAAGTGGTGGGCGATCGCCAGTCCCAATCCCAGCCCATTCTCTGAATCAGAATCTCTGGCTTGACGGAAGCGATCGAAGACATGAGGCAGAAAATCAGCAGCAATCCCAATGCCTGTATCGGTGACACGGATTTCGGCGTAGTTTGCGGACTGCGAAATGGCATGAGTGATGAGTTGAACCTCGACCTGCCCACTTTCTGGCGTAAACTTAATCGCGTTGGTCAGGAGATTGCAGATGACTTGCTGAAGGCGATCGCTATCTCCCATCACCACAGCATCAACCGTTTGACCTTGACCTTTGCCCCAACTCACCAAATCAATCCCTTTGGCTTCAGTGAGATGATGGATAGAGGCGATCGCCATCTCAATCACAGCTGTTAGTTCGACGGGTTGAAGCTGCAACCGCAGCTTGCCTGTGGTGATTCGAGAAATATCTAGCAAATCTTGCACGAGTTTGGCTTGCAGCGTCGCGTTGCGCTCGATCGTGTCTAGCGCTTTGGTTAATATGGCCGGACTGGGGGGATTAGTTCTCAGCAGGCGCGTCCAGCCCAAAATCGAGACCAGGGGAGTGTTGAGTTCGTGGGAAACCGTGGATAGCAGTTCATCCTTTCTGCGAATGGTGGTTCTTGCTTGATTAAGCGCTTCCCCACGCAGTTGTGCCATCTGAAGATGGGCATTGACGCGAGACACCAGTTCTTGCGCCGAAGAGGGTTTGATCAGGTAATCGTCTGCCCCAGCTTCCAGTCCTTCCACGATCGCTTCTTCTCCGGCACGCGCCGACAGCAAGATGATCAGAACTTCTCTCGTGCGTGGGTCTGCCCGCAATGCCTGAAGTAACCCAAAGCCGTCTAGCTCTGGCATCATCACATCACTCACGATTAGATCGGGCACTTGCGCTTGAGCGGCTGCCAGTGCCGCTCCTCCATTTGCCACGGCTTCTACTTGAACATGTTTGCTGAGTACTCGGGTCAGGTACTCTCGCATATCGGCGTTGTCATCCACCAGGAGAACGCGGGAAGAGGGAGGCGCGGAGTGGGAGAAACAGTAGAATTCTCCGTGTCTCCGTATCTCTGCGTCTCGGTGGACCCCAGAGGAGCCCACTGCTCTGCTGCTTTGACACAAAGGGCTGCATCAATCGCGGTTGATGCTAGGGTACGGGTTGGCTGAATACGATCGCCTTCAGGTTGAAGGCGATCGCTGGGCAAATGTTCTGTGCCAAAGAAGAGGGCGATCGTAAAGCAAGTTCCCTGCCCTACAGTGCTGCTCACGTTGATGGTGCCGCCATGTAGTCGAACGAGTTCATTTACCAGGGCTAGACCAATTCCTGATCCTTCATGGGTTCGTGCTTGGGTGCCTCGCACCTGATAGAACCGCTCAAACAGATGAGGCAGGTCATCCAGCAAGATACCAACGCCTGTATCTCGCACTTCCAAAACAACACGAGGGAATGAGGGTGATGATTTGACCTCTGATCTCAAGACTCCAAGTTCCAAGCTCGGAGTTTCGAGTTCCAAGTTCGAAGTTTCAAGTTCCAAGTTCGAAGTTTCGAGTTCCAAGTTCGAAGTTTCGGGTTCCAAGCTCGGAATTTCGGGCTCCAAGCTCGGAGTTTCAAGTTCCAAGCTCAGAGTTTCAAGTTTGGAGCCTGGCATTTGGAGTTTTGAGGTGAAACTATCAACTTTGGCAGTCGAAGCCTGAAGCGTTTCCCCTGCTTCCGCTCTGATGGATAAGGTAATTTCGCCCTCAAAGGTGAACTTAAAGGCGTTGGAGAGCAGGTTGAGGACAATTTTTTCCCACATCTCCCGGTCTACAAAGACAGGTTCTGGTAGAGGTGGGCAATCGACAATCAGTCGCAAACCTGCCCGCTCGATTGCAGAACGAAACACACTCGCTAGCTCAGTTGTGCACTGTGCCAAATCGACTGGTTCATAAACGGCTTCCATCCGTCCGGCTTCGATGCGAGAAAAGTTGAGGAGCGTATTCACCAGTTTCAGCAAGCGAAGACTACTGCGATGAGCCAGATCTAAGCCTTCTCGATGAGCAGGGGAGCGTGCGATCGCTTAAGGCATCTTGTAGGGGAGCCAGCATCAGGGTGAGCGGAGTACGGAATTCGTGGCTGACGTTGCTGAAGAAGATCGTTTTGGCGCGATCGAGTTCTGTTAGTGCTTCAGCGCGTTGGCGTTCTTGCTCACGGGCAGATTGTTCTTGAATCCGTTGAATCTCCGATTCACGTAGGGCTTTTTCTGCGCGGGCACGTTCAACCGCTGCCCAAGTGTACTCGGCGGTTTCCTGCACCAACTCTACTTCATCGGTCGTCCAGCCGTGGGGGGCGATACTATGAACGGCGAGGGTGGCAACCCATCCTTCTGCTTTAGTGAGCGGCACAGCGACATAGGCGCGGAAACCGGCTCCAGTGATAACTTGTCGCTTGGACTCGGTAATGTTGGGGTCGTTGACCACATCGCGCAATAGCGATATCCGACCTGCCCGGTAGTCAGCTATGAGTCGTTCGCCAAAATCAATGAAGCGAAAGCGCCCGACCATAGGTGGAAGTCCGTTACCGTACCCCTGACTAATGACCACGTACTCGCCGATGGTTTCGCCGTAGTGTACCTGATTCGCGCCGAGGTGCTCGCCCAGCACCCGTGCGGCGACTGCCTGAATTTCAACCGGATTGGTGAGCGATCGCAGTGCATCCGACAGCTTGACCCGAAAGGCATCCATCTCGGCAGCTCGGTGCAATTTTTCTTCTGCCTGTTTGCGCTCGGTGATGTCTTGAAAGACGACGGCAATGCGGCGAGCGCTGGCATTACCGACTTTAACCACGTAGAAGTCATACCATTTTTGATCCGGCTTGGCATATCGCTCTAATCGCTCACCTTTGCCGGTGCGGGCAACGCGACCAAAGATTTCGTACCAAAAGAGTTCATAATTCGGGTTAATTTCGCTCAGCCGTCGTCCGGTGAAATCTTGCCCAGTCATGGCGATCGCAGCTTGATTTGCCTCCAGATACAAGAGGTCAACGGGCTGATTAGTTTCATCAAAAATTACATCAATGAGAAAGTATCCTTCATCAATGGCGTTGAACAACAATCGATATTTTTCTTCCGATTCGCGTAAGGTGACTTGGGCTTGCCGCTGCTCAATCAGGTCAGCCGCTTGGCGGGCAAGCAAATCCAGAAAGCGCAGTTCGCGATCGCTCGGTCGGTGGTGTTTGCGCCAATGGGTCGAAACCATCCCAATCACTTTGCCGGAACGCGAAATCAGCGGCGTAGACTGAGCCGAGACATAGCCTGCCTCAAAGTGCCATCGTACTGAGGCATCGAGGTCTTTATGGGGCCCATCAAAGTCAATGAAGGTGCGATCGCCCGTTGCCAGCGTCATACCGCAGGAGGTGTTTGAACTCGCGTTGACGCGATAAAAACGGTCGATCATAGTTTACTCAAAGCCCTGAGCCGCCAGCAGCAGACAATCTTGCGTAGCTTCATCGAGAATCTGCACTGATCCAGCATCGGCGCGGGTGAGGGCGATCGCCGTGGCTACAATCTCTTGATACAGCGTTTGAATGTCGTCTTCAGCCACCAGCCGGGTACTGAGTTCGCGTAGCCGTTGCGTGTCTTCGAGATCGGCAGCAGCAGCGGCTTCGGCTTGTTTGCGCTCAGCTTCGATACGCTTGCGATCGGTAATGTCGTAGGAGACGGTCAGCACGGCGTAGACTTCACCATTTGCAGACCGTAAAGGCGTGCCCCGTGAGATGTAGAAGCGATCGTGAGCATTGTGCTCATGCTCAAATGTCTCACCTGCCAACCCTTTACGATACAGCCCCTCATAGCTCGCAGCTAAGTCAGGCGGTAATACCTCAAAAATGGTATGCCCAACCAGATCTTCGGGTTTGAAACCAGCAGCAGAGAGCGCTTCACCTTCAGCAAGCCGATAGCGTAGATCGGAGCCAACCACAAACGCAGCTCCACTCGGCAGATTTTCAACCATCGCCCGCAGGAGTACTTCCGAATCCTGCAAGGGATCGCTGATGCAGAGCTGCTTGTCATTGTCGAGTTGCATAAAATTTACGCTTTCTGTTCCGAGGCTTTTGAGTTCAGTTCAGCCGCGTTCATGAATGGTAATCGGACGGTCAAGGTTGCTCCTTGTCTTGCTCTCTCACTGGCGACCTCGATCGTGCCGTGGTGCAACTCGGTTAGGTGACGTGCGATCGCCAGCCCAATTCCCACTCCTCCCGGTGAATGGCTGCTGGAGACTTCCGCTTGAGCGAAGCGATCAAAGACATAGGCAGAAAATTAGGATGAATCCCGATGCCCAGCCCTCAAAATTTACCGCTTTCATCAATATCCAGCTAATTGAGCCACCATCTCAATCCATGTAGTGGGATGAGCTAGCTTGTGCAAATGTGTCTCATAGCCCGCCTTCAATGCTTTCTCCCGATCCTCGTCTAGGTAAGCGGTGATTGCGACAGCAGGAATGTGCCCTCCCTGCCCAGCTTCTAACGCCCGAATTTGCCGAATCAGGCTATAACCGTCTTCATTGGGCATCCGAATATCACTCATCAACACATCAGGATGAAATTGCTCTAGCTCCTCTAACGCTGCCGCTGCGCTAGCAACTGCCCTGACCCCAATGCCATAGGATTCCAAAACAGTGGTGATAAATTCGCGGATGTCTGCTTCGTCATCGACTACCAGCACTCGTAAGCCATCCAGAGCATGAGGTAATTTCATTAGGGATATCCCTTTTGCTTGTTTGGCTTCCCAAGGTTGTTGCTCAGCCAGACGAGCCATTGTTTCGTGCAAATCTGTAGGCGAAACGACCTGCTGAGAGCGGCTTAAGTCGTATACCCCAATCCGCAAAGTTTTAATTAGCCCACCCGGACTATGAGTGTGCTGCTTCGTCGATACCGCAAGGGGCGCAATATGCAACTCAGACGCAAACGGTTGCCCGTCCCGTGGGCATAAATTTATCTGCCAAATCTGTGTTTCACGGGCTTCAGAAAGCTGGTTCAATCGAGTCCGAAAGTCCAAGCGGTTGCTTCGCAGTTCCCCGGAGGGGTGATCGCCTTCTGCCACATATAAAGCGAGAGGTCTTCCAACTAAATAACGTTCCGGTACATTAAGGAGTTTGGCGATCGCCTCGTTCGCTTCCAGAATCACCCCATCAGCGCCAGTGACTAAATAGGCGATCGGGCAGGACCGAAACAAATCGCGATAATGCAGTAAATCATTCTGGACAACCTCGGTTGCCTCCAAATTTTTCTGCATCTCCTCACACATCCCTGCAGGTCTTCAAGCGCAACATCAATTTCTTGCCAAGCTGCTGCATCTTCCTGTTGCAACGCCGCAATTCGCTGCCGGATCACTTGAAAATGAAGTTTGACCGGATCATCATTCATAAATCATGCTTGGTGGTGTGCCTCTCTACTAGCTCTATCTGACGGTCATTCTAGGAGTTTCCGCTCTCGTTAGCGGCGCAGAAAGTCTTCAGCAGATAGGGATATCCCTCCAGTCTAATGAATTTGTAGAAGAAGCAATCAAAATTAAGTCCGCCTATATAGAGAGGGTGAATTGGGTCAGCCTTCCTAGAGTAATAGCAACCTTATCAGCAGCATTGAAAATTGCAGAACTTTAGGCTTCTATGAATATTCCAGTTTCTCCTTGGGCGCTCGTCCTGGAAACCCGCCTTAAGGTGATTCCAAAGGTTCGAGGCTACCTGAAAAGGTGGAAGCTTCGGGCACAAGAAATTCCAAGTCCAGAACTTCGTAAACAAGCCTTAGCTAGTATCGAAGCAAAACAGTTTCACTGCGAAGGTGGCGCAATTTATGGATTGCTTGCCAAACGACATTGGCAAAATGCGATTAAGTTTATTGTGACCTATCAAACGATTAGTGATTACTTAGACAATCTGTGCGATCGCAGCAACTCACTCGATCCTGAAGATTTTGCTGCCCTGCATCAATCCCTGCTGGATGCGCTTACACCCGGTTCACAGGACACAAACTATTACCGATTTCGAGACGATCAGGCAGACGGTGGCTATTTACAAGCATTAGTGAGAACGTGTCAGGAAGTAATTTGCCAGATACCCAATTACGCAGCGATCGCCCCAACCTTGCATGAGTTAGCAGATTATTACTGCAATTTACAGGTTCATAAGCACGTCAAGGTTGAAGAGCGAGTTCCGCGCTTAAAAATGTGGTTCTCCTCCTATCAAAAAAAACTCCCTGAGCTGCGATGGTATGAGTTTTCTGCTTGCGCTGGCTCAACTCTAGGAATTTTTTGCTTGGTGGCTTACGCATTAGATTATCAGCTATCAGATGAACTCACCGATCAAGTCAAAAATAGCTACTTTCCCTGGGTTCAGGGATTGCATATTCTATTAGATTATCTGATCGATCAGGAAGAGGATCGAGTGAACGGAGATCTAAACTTCTGTTTCTACTACAGAGATCGGGATGATATGCTGGGGCGATTCAAGCATTTCATTCAAAATGCGACAAAAAGTGTTTCTCAACTTCCTCATACCCAATTCCATCAATTGATTAATCAGGCATTACTGGGAGTCTACCTATCGGATAAGAAAGTCAGACGACAACAAGATGTTCAAGATATGGCAGAGCAGTTAATTCAATGGTCAGGTAGCTCAGCATCCTTTTTCTTTCGGAGCCGTTTGCTGATTTCTCATTGAGGTTGCATATTGAGGTTGAATAATGTCCAAGATTGCGATCGTGGGTGCCGGTCCCGCCGGATGTTCAGCCGGATATCATCTAGCTAGAAGCGGACATGACGTAACCTTGATTGATAAACAGGCTTTTCCAAGAGATAAGGTCTGCGGCGATGGCGTCAGCATTGAATCGATTCAGGCAATATCGATGATGGGAATTTACCCTCACGATATTAAGAAGTTAGCTTTAGAGTATGCTCCAATTCATCATTTTTTTCTAGGAGTTTCCAACCAAATTGGTCATAGTGAACAAACCAACTTGGAGGCGTATTGCATTCCTAGAGTGGTGTTTGATCAACTCCTGTATGAACGAGCAATGGATGCAGGATGTCATTTCCTCACTCAGACGGTTCACAAGAATGACTGGCATCGTCAGGGTTTGGATGATGCGTTTGATACGATCATTGATGCTCGTGGTGTTTATGCGGGTGAAGTGAATGCGATCGCCATTCGAGCCTACTGGACTCTAAAGCAACAAGATTTACCCGAATCGGTGTTGAATGAAGCTCAAATTCACTTTGACCGCAGCTTGGGTGTAAATGGTTATGGTTGGATCTTCCCCGTTTCTACGCAACATGACCTGATTAAATTAAACGTTGGAGTGGGAGTCTGGTTAGATGAATACCAAAAGCTAAACATCAATGTCATTCAACTTTTTAAACAGTTCATCCAGAACAATCAAACGGCACAGCAGATGCTTAGCAAGGTAGTGAGCCAGCAACCGCCAAAAGTGTTTCCTTTAGCAACGGCTAAAAAAGGCAACAAAGTGACTGATGGAAGAATCCTTAAGATTGGTGATGCTGCAAATCTAACCGATCCCTTAACTGGCGAGGGAATCGCCAATGCAGTTCTCAGTGGCTTTCATGTTGCTCAAGCCATTAACATGAGTCGTACTGCCGATCAAGTGGCAGAAAATTGGCAATATCTTTATGAATCTCACTTTGAAGCCGACTTGCGTGCGGGTCTGCGTATTAAAGCGTTGAGAAAATTCTCGTTCATGAACTACCTGCTGATCTGGCTGATGAAACAGAACCCTCGTGTAGCTCAACAGGTGAGCCATGCTGTCGCAGGGGTTGTTCCCTACAACGAGGTTTTGGCTTCCCTGAAATATTGAGCTGATTAAACACTCATTAAATCAACCTGATTTCCCATTACCCGCTCTAGAATGTCTTTTGCCAAGGTTACAAACGCCCGTGATTTTCGCTGCCGGGGGCGAGGCAGTGGTACAGGCATATCCAGGCTGATCTGACCGTGCTCAATTAAGAGGACGCGATCGGCAAGCATTACCGCTTCATCCACATCATGAGTGATGAGAAACACAGAGAACTGTTTTTCTTGCCAAATGCTTTCAATTAGCCGCTGCATTTCAATTCGAGTCAAGGCATCAAGGGCACCAAGCGGTTCATCTAACATGAGTAAGCGCGGCTCTCTAACCAGAGATCTAGCGAGGGCAACCCGCTGCTTTTGACCACCCGACAAAACAGCCGGAAACTCCCCAGCTCGTTCCGCTAATCCGACCTGTGCTAACGCTTGTTGTGCTTGTTGTCGCCAGTTTTTCTGATGTAGTCCTAATCCAACATTCTCAAGCACTCGCTCCCAGGGCAGGAGACGCGCATTTTGGAACATGGTGCAGGCTGCTCGATTGCGTCCATGCAATGGCATTCCATCAATCAGGATGCCTCCGTCTGTCGCCTCTTCAAATCCTGCAATCAACCGCAGGAGCGTACTTTTACCGCCACCGCTACGCCCAACGATCGCCACAAACTCTCCGGGTGCAATTTCTAAATCAAGATTTTGTAGAACTGTTTTATCCCCATAGGTTTTCGTTAAACCCATGATTTTTACATCTGCACCGCTTGCCCTTTCCATAGTGATACACCTTTATTAATTCCTTATTAATGACATGCTTTAAAACTTCTGCTTAAACCGACTGGTAGTTTGGATTCCACTTCAACCATTTCTTCTCGACCGCACGGGTGGCAACGTCGGCTAACTTTCCAAGAATGGCGTACATAAGAATACTCAAGACGACGACATCGGTTTGCATAAACTCACGCGCATTCATCGCCATGTAGCCAATGCCAGAGTCCAGGGTAATGGTTTCAGCCACAATCAACGTCAACCACATGATGCCGAGCGCATAGCGCACACCCACCAAAATTGAACTTAATGCTCCTGGGAAAATCACTTTTCTGAATAAGGACCAGCCCTGTAAACCGTAGGACTTTGCCATCTCAATCAGTTCTGGATCAACTGAGCGAACTCCATGAAAGGTGTTGAGATAGATTGGGAAAAAGACACCCAACGCGACTAAAAAGATCTTTGCCTCTTCGCCAATGCCAAACCACAGGATGACGAGTGGAATCAGGGCTAAATGGGGAATGTTGCGGATCATCTGTACGGAGGTATCTAACACTTTTTCGGCAGGACGGGCAATACCATTCAGCAATCCTAAACCAAAGCCGATGGAGCCTCCGATTAAGAATCCGATGATGGCACGCACGGTGCTAATAATCAGGTTACGAGATAATTCTCCTGTCAGAGCTAGCCGTCCTCCTGCAATCACCACATCAGATGGTGCAGGCAATACTTTGGTTGAGAGCCAGCCTATTTGTACCAAAATTTGCCAAAGAATGAGCAAAGTGATGGGCAAAATCCAAGGAGTGAGTTGTCCTATGACTACTTTAGGAAGTCTGCGGTGCATATCAATTTTCTGGGGTCATGGGTTAGTGGTAACTGGCGATCGCTCTAACGATGATGACTGTTGTTGATTTGTTTGTTGATTCATCTGTGGATTCATCATCGCCACTTGTTTGACATCAATCTGATTTGGAATTAGCTTCAGACGATGAAATGTGTCAGCTAACTCTTGTTGATAAGCGACAACTTCTGGTGTGATTGGATTCAGACCATAGCTTGTTCGAGCAGAAACTTGTGTCAAAACCTCAATATTAATGCCCAGTAGGGGTGATATTAAAGCGGCAACCTCTCTGGGTCGTGGTTTTGCCCATTCAGCCGTCTCTGCAATGACATCTAAAACCATTTGAAGGCGATCGGGATGGGTTTGGGCAAAGTGCTGTGAAGATAGAAAAAACTCACGATTTGCAATAATATCCTGCCCGTCTGTCAAAATTCGAGCATCAGTTGCATATTGAGCCGCTGCGAAAAAGGGGTCCCAAATTGCCCAGGCATCCACACTCTTGCGCTCAAAGGCGGCTCGTGCGTCGGCGGGTGGCAAGAAAACAGGTTCAATATCGCTATAGTCTAATCCGACTTTTTCCAGTGCTTTCACCACAAAGTAATGCACATTTGAGCCTTTGTTGAATGCGATTCTTTTGCCTTTTAGGTCAGCAACCTGACGAACTGGAGAATCTGGGAGTACTAAAATTGCCTCGCCTACAGGGTTGGGAGGTTGACTACCCACATAGAGCAAGGACGCTCCTGCGGCTTGAGCATTGACAGGGGGAGCTTCTCCAGCATGTCCAAAGTCAAGCCGACCCGCGTTCAACGCTTCTAGCAATTGTGGCCCGGTGGAAAATTGATTCCAGCGCACCGTAACGCCGAGGGGTTTCAGTCGTTCTTCGACCGATCGCTGCATTCTGACAATGCTCAGCGTTCCATATTTTTGATGCCCTAACCGAATCACATTTTCTCGATCTAACCCAATGCTAAATTAAGGTACTGCAACATATTTATTCAACAGACCTGAATCGCAAGCAGAAAGCACAAGACTCAAGCTCAAGGCGATCGCAAACACCAGAGAAAACGATGACAGCGATCGCCCCTGGGGTCGCCTGAGCAGTCGAGTCCAATACGCACGCAGTGAGGATAACGTAATCCGGGCGAGGAACATTATTATTATTGTTGTGCTAGAAAGTTGTGAAAGTTTAACTCTAAATAGTGACGCGAAAATTACTCCAAAACGGAGCATTGGCAACCATTCTATGGCTATGAACTATTCGCTTCCCTCCAACTAATGGAATGAGTGTAGGGGCGATCGCCATATCCTTAGAATGAGCCAATGATGAAGCTGTAGTGATGTTTAAACTACAAACCAGTGCTTCAAAAGCCTTTGAGTTAAATTCGTTGCGTTTTGCGCTGCTGTCGCCCCGGTTTGTAGCTCTAGCAGAAGGTCAACCCTCCCCTGCGATCGCCGAGGTCTCATAGTGATTTAGCAAGTCACTCGGATCGTCGTAGATGGCGATCGCCCCTTGAAGCTGCTCATCACTGAATCCACCTGTGCGAAAGGCAATTACGCCCACACCCGCTTTCCCTGCTGATTCAATGTCGTAGGGTGTGTCTCCTAGCATGATGGTGCGATCGGGCTGCAACTGGGCTTTATCCAAAGCAGCTTCTACCAAATCTGGTTCTGGCTTCGACTCTTCTGCGTCACTAGAAGTCGTGAATTCCGAAATCAAATCATCGACCTGAGCAGCCTTGAGTAAAACTCCCATTTCTTCCTCAGTCGCAGAACTGGCAATGATTAAATGCAGTCCCTCTGCCTGCAACTTCTTCACTAGCTCCCGTGACCCCTTTGTTGGTGGAAGTTGAGCACCAAACTTACTGATAATCAATTCCTTACGTCGATTGGCGATTTCCTTGCCAGTGCCATTCTTGCCATTCAGGGAAGAAACCATGCGAGGAACAACCTTGTCGCCACCCATGCCAATGAGAGGACGAACTTGGTCAAAAGAAATTTCATAGCCATAGTCCGCAAATGCTTCAACCCAAGCTTGCGCATGAGCATCATTACTCACGACCAGGGTGCCGTCCACATCCAGAATTACCCCTTCGATTGCCATAACTTCCCTTTTTTGATTGAGTCATTCCAACATTGCCTGAACTGTCTTGAACAACATCTATCTTTAAAGGGAATGGAAAGAGCAGGGATAACGCTTAATCCGCCAATGTGTCGATTGCCACTATTAACCTTTGCAATGCATCTATCTAAAGACAGAGATCTGAAGCTTGGTAAGCTAGACGACGATAGGCGAGTTTCTCAGTGAGCATAATTAACCATATTCAAAGATTTTGTTAAAGCTCCTGCTCTATGACTTCAAATAATGATCTAAACCTGAACGGTTTAAAGGTGTTGGTCGTAGACGATGGGAATGACAACCTTCAATTTCTCGCTTTTCTGTTTGAGACTTACGGTGCGGATGTAACAGCAGTTCGTTCAACCAGCGACGCACTGCAAGCGTTTCTAAAGCGACAACTAGACATCCTGGTGAGTGAGATTAGGTTGCCTGAGGAAAATGGCTATACCTTGATTCGCCGAATTAGAGAATTGACGGCGGAGCAAGGGGGGCAGGTGCCAGCGATCACCCTAACAGGCGATGCTAAAGAATCAGACCGACAGCAAGCACTTGCGGCAGGATTTCAGCAGCATTTGGCCAAGCCTGTTGACCCAGATACGTTGCTACAAGCTGTGTTGAAAATGGCTTCTAGCAAGATTAAATAGCAAGATTGGCATCAATCATCATATCTGTGTCGCTAGACTCACGTGAAGCTTCGTAGTTTTCACTACATCTATAGCAGTCCTAAATCACTGGTGAGATGAGTAGGTTGTGAGAGGCACCCCCTAAAAAGTGGACTCTCACAATCCATTTAGGATTGCTCTCAGTTATTCAAAGTTGGAAAGATCCATACACTGTTGTGAATTACCAATACGCGTGACACTGAATACTGTCCTTTGTGAAATAGCACTAATCCTAAGGGCGGATGGAGCTATTTTTGACCCTCAATACTATGAAAGCAAACTCACGAAAGAGTAACACAGCTTTTTGTCATCACTGATATTTGGAGGGAAGTATTATGACATCATCGCGATGGAAACTGTTTCGCGAAATTGATCTGATGTAAGCACTATCATAGCTAAATTCAATCGAGGCTTTTTGAAAGTCATGTCGGAAGCGATCGCCCCTCTAATAAACAGTATTCAACAACTTGCTCATCCCTTAACTGGAGCCGAGCAAGACTATAATTCTTTGCTGGAGCTTATTGGGGAGGCTCGATTTGTGTTGATTGGAGAAGCTTCCCACGGCACTCATGAGTTTTATCAGCAGCGAGCAGACCTGACAAAACAGTTAATTCAGGAGAAAGGTTTTGTCGCAGTAGCAGTAGAAGCTGATTTTCCCAACGCTGATCGGGTCAATCGCTTTGTCCGGGGCATTGGCGAAGATGCAACAGCAATAGACGCTTTGGACGATTTTCAAGACTTTCCGCTGTGGATGTGGCGAAATACAGACGTATTAAACTTCGTAGACTGGCTTCGTCAATATAACGACACCCTGCCTGAATATGGCGCAAAAGTAGGGTTCTATGGGCTAGATCTCTACAGTATGTATGCCTCAATGGAGGCTGTGCTGAAATATCTAGAACAGGTTGATCCGGAAGCAGCAAAACAGGCCCGTCACCGTTATTCCTGCTTTGACCAGGCTGGCGAAGACTCGCAAAGCTACGGGTACGCGACCACTTTTGGCTTAACCACTCCCTGCGAAGATGAAGCTATCAATCAATTGATGGAATTGCAGCGCCATAAGGGAGAGTATGCTCAACGGGATGGACGTGTAGCAGAGGATGACTTCTTCTACGCAGAACAAAATGCCCGTCTAGTCAAAAACGCAGAAGCCTATTACCGCTCAGTGTTTCAAGATCGAGAGAGTTCCTGGAATGTGCGCGATCGCCACATGGCAGAGACATTAGATCATCTCACTGCCCACCTTAACCGCCAGGGAAAACAGCCCAAGATTGTTGTCTGGGCGCACAATTCTCACCTGGGAGATGCACGGGCAACCGATATGAAAAAAGCAGGTGAGTGGAACTTAGGGCAACTGGTGCGAGAACGTTATGGACAAGAGGCTGTTCTCATTGGTTTTACTACCTACAGCGGAACCGTAGCAGCAGCTTCTCATTGGGGAGATCCGGTCGAGGTAAAGCAAGTTAGACCGGCTTTACCCGGAAGCTACGAAGCAGTCTTTCATCAGGTTGAACTGCCTCAGTTTTGGTTGAATCTACGTCAGGATAATTCAGCGATTACAGGACTGCAAAAAGCACGCCTAGAAAGGGCGATCGGGGTGGTCTATTCACCCCGAACCGAGCGTAGAAGCCATTACTTTAAAGCTCAACTTCCGGCACAATTTGATGCAGTAATTCACATTGACCATACCCACGCAGTAGAACCGCTCGATCACCTAGGCCAGCCTGAAGCGACAGAAGTTCCAGAAACGTTTCCTTCCGGTCTGTAGATTCAACTTTGGATGTAATCTTCTAAAGGCAACTTGTAGAAAATGGTTGTTTCGAGCAAGCCCTGAATGAGGGCGATCGCCACACAAACTACCTATTTCGTAGCGAAACGCCTCAGCATACCTTCCAAGCAACTGTTGGAGATACTGCAACCCTCCTGAACGTCAATTTTGCTCTTTTGGAGAACCCTCAATGTTGGGAGGTGAAATTGAGGTCGTCAGTTTTGCCTTGCTGGAGTTTTTAACATGACTGGAGTTTTGAGGCATTTTTGCACCAGTCTGATAGGGCATTGAGAATTCAGATTGCATAGTGAAAGTGGAAGTGTTGTTTAGAATATGATTTTAAGGTTAATCTATCCAATACTTGAGTTTGCTCCATCTAAAGTTTTGTAACTGGGAGCTTTCCCCCTGTGTGCGTTCTACCATTTGGCTTATTTTCTTTAAGCAGCTTTTGTATTGAAAGAAATGCTCCAGGCATTGCCAACTTACTGCTAATTTGATGTATGAATTTCGTGGGGACATGGCAATGCCATGCCCCTACAAAGGGGATTGAGATCCGGGAGTCGTACCCGCATTTAGCAACGCCACGATCCGCACTAAAATGTTCGGTTCTCATCCAATACTTTAAAGGTAGGTTTGTTACAATCAAGATCTTCTATAGCAAGATTCCTAGGTCTAGGATGTAAATCAAAGACATTTATACAATTCACTCAGTCCACCCAGTCCCCACTCATCTGCTACGTTTTGCTACCTGGGACTTGGTAAAAGCAAGCTTTGCAACATAAATTACGTTCTTTTATCGGCGCTGATACGCCAGTTTATAGAATGCATACAACAAACGAACTTCAGCTACTGCTGGAGATGCTGCCTCAGGAGATTGGGCAATCGTTATATCATCATCCTCAGCGCGACGCTTTGGTTGAAGTGGTGCTTGATTTAGGACGACGACCAGAAGCCCGGTTTCCCAATCAAGCCGAGTATCTCTCAGAGCAAGTGGTCACTCAGGGGCAATTGCAAGATTGCACTGACCGCGTGGGTCATTTTGGAGCAGATAATCGGGCAGGAATTGAACAAACTTTGCACCGCATTAGTGCCATTCGCAACCGTCAAGGCGAAATTATCGGACTAACTTGTCGGGTCGGTCGTGCGATCGAAGGAACGATCGCCATGATTCGCGACCTAGTCGAAACAGGACAATCGATTCTGATGTTGGGTCGTCCAGGTGTGGGTAAGACGACAGCTTTGCGGGAAATTGCTCGTGTCCTGGCAGATGATCTGAACAAGCGGGTCGTGATCATAGACACCTCCAATGAAATTGCAGGTGACGGGGATATTCCTCATCCAGCGATCGGACGGGCAAGACGAATGCAGGTAGCGCGTCCTGAGTTACAGCATCAGGTGATGATTGAGGCGGTGGAAAACCACATGCCAGAGGTCATCGTAATTGATGAGATCGGCACTGAACTAGAGGCACTAGCAGCCCGAACGATCGCCGAACGCGGGGTGCAACTCGTCGGTACGGCTCACGGCAATCAGTTGGAGAACCTGATCAAGAACCCAACCCTATCAGATCTAGTGGGTGGTATCCAGTCTGTCACCTTGGGTGATGACGAAGCTCGTCGTCGTGGTTCCCAGAAGAGTGTGCTAGAGCGCAAAGCACCTCCAACCTTCGAGATCGCGGTTGAAATGCAGGAACGCCAAAAGTGGGTTGTGCATGAGAGTGTAACCGACACCATCGATCGCCTCCTGCGTGGAAATCAACCTGCGCGTCAAATCAGAACCGTGAATGAGCAGGGACAGATTACGATTACCCAAGAGATTCCACAAGTGCCCTTAGGGCGGCGAACAGGTCGGGGTGGGCAATACTCTACACCATCCACACCAACACTCAAACGACATGCAGCAGGGCATGTGCTGCCATTTCCACAGCGCGTGGAGACGGAACCGCTGGTGATTCCCCAACCTGAGCGCTTACTGAGCGATTGGGAGATAGACGCAATTCCACCGGCTCAAAACAACTCAGAGACATCGCTATCTCTTTACCCCTACCAAATGAGTCGGAGTTTGGTTGAACAAGTAATTGAACAACTGAAATTGCCGGTTCGAGTCGTGGGTGGGGTTGAACGAGCAGATGCAATTTTGACGCTGAAGGCAAACTTAAGAAAACACGCCAACCTACGACGGATGGCAGAAGGCTATGGGCTGCCGATCTATGCGGTTAAAGCCAACACCGTTGCTCACATTGCCAGCACCTTACAGCAGGCATTGGGACAAGAGGACAAATCGGTAGAGCCTGATTTGGAATCAAGCGAGTCTGCTTACAGCGGTGATGAAGATGATGAGTGGGATGCCCTGGAAGAAGCGCGACTAGCCGTTGAGCAAGTGGTGATTCCAAAAGGTCAGCCTGTCGAGTTGCTGCCACGCTCCGCTCATGTTCGCAAGCTGCAGCATGAATTTATTGAGCATTATCGGCTCAAATCTAGCAGCTTTGGAGTAGAACCGAACCGTCGTTTGCGGATCTATCCGGCTTAATCAACGTCGGACAAGGAGGAGAATAGAGATGACTTCGTTGCGAGTGACGCGACGACAATTGATTCGGGCAGTCGGAGGAGTAAGCCTCCTGGCACTTTTGGGCTGCAATCAGCGGGAGCAAAACACTCAGCAGGAGCAAACCATGACAACCCTTTACACATTCGGTGATTCGATCTTAGATTGCGGACGATACAACGAATTTGGCGTTCATCCAGGACAACTGCTGGTTCAGAACGACGATCGCCTGTTTCCCGAATTTCAGGGTCAAGACCTTACCTCACATGGATCTGCCCGACTTGAACATCGTGCCGTTGATGGGGCAACCGTTGCGGGTCTGCCCACTCAAGCACAAGGATTGCGGGTTGAAGGAAAAGCAATTGCCCTGATCACCGTTGGTGGGAACGATCTGCTTCGTGGACTCATGCAAGATACAGGACCAGGAATTGCCACCTTTGCTAACGCTCTCGACACCTTTGTGCAGCGCCTTCCCATTCGCCCCGTTTTGCTAGGTAATGTGTACGATCCAACCTTGGGAGATGATAGGCTCAATTTTTCAGGAATTGAGCCAGCGATCGCCCGCAAAAACCTACAGCGCATAAATACAGCAATTCAAGAGATCGCCAACCGCTATGGAAAGCTCGTTGATCTCCACGCTCATTTCCTCAAAGGCGATCTATCCTGGTTCACAGCGACGATTGAGCCAAGCCTACGGGGAGCATCGGAAGTGAGACGGGCTTTTCTTCCTCATGTCATTGGTGAATGAAACGCTAGTCAGGAGACAGTGTGTCTGGAGCGAACCTCTGAGCAAGGCATTGCTTCAGCCTGACAAGGATATCAATCTGGTAAAGATATCAATTTTGATCAGGCGAATTAAAGCTATCAGAATGTTTAGAAGATCTCTGTTTAGGTTTGAGAAGGTGTGCTTTTAGCAGTTCAAACGACTGCTTGTAAATTTGGAACTCTGACGGCTTCTCGGCAAGTGAGACGCTTCTTGTGACCTGATGAAATGCTTGATAAAGACTATTTAACCCCGCGAGAGCATCAGAGACGGGAATCAATCGCTTCACCCTGTTGCCATTCACCTTAGCAACGTAGTTTAACCCACCCAAATTTGACAAATTTTCTACTTTGTTTTCATGCACTAGTCGTGCAACCTCTCGTAGATCAGCGCCAATCACCTCTGAAATCCGCTTAGCAGTTTCCTCATCGGGACCACTGCGCTTGAGGCAAATCCAGCCCAATCCAGCACGAGAAATATGCACTTGTTTAGCAAGCTGACTCATGTTGGTTTGAGGGTTGTCTTGAAGATACTGCAACACCAACTGTCCAAAGGCTGAGCAATCTTCAGGGCGCAACTTCAAAGGATTCATACGGGTAAAGCAAGGATTAAAGCTCGGTGTTAGGGATTAGAAATATCAGATTGATTTACTTTGTGTTTGCGATCGCTGAATTGTGCTTCAATCACACAACCCAATTGGGCAGGCAAGTCTAGTGCAAGCGCTACGCGAACACTCTTGTGTAGAGTATTTTAATCTTACCACTACCACCTCAAGTAAAAATTACCTAAATACTTTACTCTCTTCCCGATTAAAGATTAGGTACTAAAAGATCAAGGGAAGCAGGGATACATCCCTGAATTATTTAGTGGAAAAGGAGTGAACAAAAGTATTCATAGGGCTGAAAGCAATATAAGGTATTAGCCGAAAGCTATTTCTTTCGAGCATTTTGGGCTCAGTCTTTAGGGGAACACGACTGCCGTCAAGCTGACCCAACATGAAGTAAGAAATACAGGTTTACTTTAGATGAAAGGGCGGAAGTATGGCTTTAACTCAAACCAGAAGAGCGATCGGAACGTTTCCCACTCGACGTGCAGCAGAACAAGCGCTGCATGAGCTGGAGCGTAGTGGCTTCCCAATGGATAAAGTCTCTGTAATTGCCAGAGATGACCGCACTGATAAACTTGCTGGTGCAAGCGTGAGTGAGCATGTAGGCAACAAAGCTGATGACGGAGCCAAAACAGGTGCAGTATCAGGAGGCGCTTTGGGGGGACTCACTGGGTTGTTAGTGGGTTTGGGCGTTTTAGCAATTCCTGGCATCGGGCCTGTGATGTTAGCTGGGGCTGGAGCAACCGTGCTGGCGACGGCTCTTTCGGGAACCGCAATTGGAGCAGCAGCAGGTGGTTTGCTGGGAGCGCTGGTTGGGCTAGGCATTCCTGAAAAAGAAGCACAAGTCTATAGCGATCGCGTTTCTCGTGGTGACTACTTGGTCATGGTGCAAGGTACAGATGCCGACGTTCAACATGCTGAACAAGTTCTCAAGCGGCACACCATTCAAGACTGGGGCATTTACAACGTAACGGATGCTTCCCACACCCAAACCGTTGAGCAGGCGCAACCTGTTGCTGCTCCAATCAACCCGCCGAGTAGCACCGTTGAAACCCCGGTTCGAGCAGTCACTGATAGTGAATCAGTTCGGCTTTACGAAGAACAACTGCGGGTCGGGAAAACCCGGCAAAAAGCAGGCGAGGTAACGGTTAGCAAGCACGTTGAAACAGAGACAGCTAGGGTTGCAGTTCCAATCGAGAAAGAGCGCATTGTGGTTAAGCGCATTTCGTCTGAAATCGGTAAAGCTGTAGCTCCTAGCGATGCGGACTTCCGTGAAGGCGAAGTAATGCGGATGGAGATGTACGAAGAAACACCAAACATCCAAAAACAAGCCTTTGTGCGAGAAGAAGTCAGCTTACGGAAGGAAGTCAACCAGGAAGTTGTGAATGCCGAAGAGACCGTTCGTCATGAAGAACTGGATGTCAATGTTCAAGGACATCCGAGAGTGGAGGGCCCAGTTGATTTCCCATCCGATCGCACTTAGGCATCGTTCTATCAGCAATGCATTAAAAGCATTAGAAAGTATTAGAAATTTCAGGCTATTTCTAATGCATTGCTGCCAAATAATTTGCCTTTGAATTTGCCTTCAAAGTTTGTGCAGTAAACGTTTTTAACAACATCATTGGATCAGATTATGAAAAAAGTAACTTCATTACTTTTGGGTAGCGTTTTGTTAATCAGTGCCGTAGGTTGCTCCACTGCTCGAACCAGCAGCAGTGCTCCTGATTCGGCGGCTAATGCTGAAGCTGATTTGGATCAACCCACTGCCGAAACTAATCAAGACGATGCAACTTCCGAGGTACGTCGCAGACAGCTAAATTCTGATATTCGCGCTGCTGAGCAGCGCAATGACATAACCGGGGGTGATGCTGAGAAAGCAGATGGCGACTTGCAGAGTGAGGTGCGATCAAAACTTGAAGCTAATCTACCTGCAAGTGAGTTGACGGTTGACGCAAAAGATGGCGCAGTAACAGTTGCAGGCACCGTGGTTGATCAAGCTCAACTCGATAAGATTGAGACACTTGCCAGAGAAATCAAGGGTGTTCAAAGTGTTACGGTGAACGCTGCACTTCGCTCAGGTGCAGAGCCAGAGCCACCTCCAAGTGACAGCAACAACATAACGGAGTCGCATACGGGCACACCGTAAAAAAGCAATTGAGGCGTTGCTGAATGCGGGTATGATTCACGGTTCTCAACCCCCTCGCAGGGGCATGGTATTGCTATGCCCCTACAAAATTTATACATCGAATTTAAAGTATGTGCGTAGCGCTACGTTAGCGGGTACGAAACTCTGCTTTGTTTCTTATCTTCTCTCAATAAAGCGGTTGCAGTTAATGGTGGTGTTGCTGTTCAATAGCAGTAACCAATGTAGCGATCGCCTGCTGCTTTTGAGGGTCAACGCCCTCTGCATATTCCAACGGAAAAACCACAGGAATATCTGGGGTTACTCCCTTTCCTTCTAATCTCTGATTGCCATCTACCAACACATTCGCTACAGCAACATATAGCAAACTGCCGTCTTGCATCATAAAGCCACGTCCTGCTACGACTGCGCCTGCGGTGGTCGTGCCGACTAAAGTCCCAATTTCAGATTGCCGAAAGCCAAAGGCGATAATTTCCTTGCTGCTTCTGCTGCCCTCATTCATCAGAAGAACTACGGGTTTTTTCCAGCGGTAATCGGCGATGAATGCATTTCCATCTCGTCTAATACTGGTGATGCTCGGACTCTCGCCCGTAAAGAAATTGAGATAAGCGATCGAACCTCCTCCCCATCCGTCACGAATATCTAATACCAAACCATCGGCATCGGCGAGCTTGCCAAACATCAAATCTTCCATCATCTGCTGTTGATGAAGATCAGCCGCATTTGACCAAATGTGAATATAGCCAATGCGTTTACCCTGTTGCTCAACCACTTGAGTACTTGCTTGCTGCGCCTCTTTGAACAAGATCGTTGTGTCGAATGTTTGAGGAGTAACATTAATCTCCTGCTGACTGGTGGGATCAGCAGATCGCTGAATCAACAGCGTTACGCTCTGTCCTGCTTTACCTGTGAATGACTCAATCGGTTGATAGGGGTTGCCGTCTACACTAAGTAATTCATCGCCTACCCTTAAACCTGCGATCGCCGCTGGGCTACCCTCCAAAACCGCGCTGACAAAAGTTTTTTCGTGGCTGGTTTTAGTGAAAATACCAATGCCGGTGTACTCATATCTATCGTTGGGAAATAGTGCTTTTGCAGCAGCTGGTAGATCGTTGATTTCAGGTTGAAAAATCCCTAAAAGTTGGTAGTAAGCAGTTTCGCTTGGGGTGTAAAAGTAGGTGTGGGAGGTTTGCAATTCAGCTAGCATCTGATTAATGACCTCCGCAAACTGCTGACGACTTTGTACTTGCCTGATTTGAGGTCTATACTTGTCTGGCATTGCTGCCCAGTCAATTCCGTTAAAATCGTCATCATAAAAATTATCGTTAACTGTTTGCCAAACCTCGTTAAATACCTTCTCTTCTAACGATTCTTGAGACAAAACGGGAGATATAAACCAGAGCAGAAGCAAGGCTGTAAAGCCAACAAAGGCGATCGCAGGAAACCTTGTTGTTCTATTAAGGCGAGAGATAATACGAGAGAGAAAGCGAGTCACCATTGTTCTGATTCCTGAGAGGTTGAGGATAAGAATTTTCTGAAACTCGGTCAGCAAAGTTCTTATGAAGTCATTATGGAGATGCACCAATGAAAAAGACATACGCTGGAAGCTGCCACTGCGGCGCTGTTCGTTTTGAAGCAGATATCGATCTGAGTTTGGGCACAGGCAAGTGTAATTGCTCAATCTGTACTAAGACTCGAAACTGGAGCGTGATCATCAAGCCTGACGCATTTCGACTGCTCGCGGGTGAAGACGATCTGAGTGACTACCAGTTTAATACCAAGAGCAGTCATCATCTATTCTGCAAACACTGTGGTGTCCGCCCGTTTGGACGTGGATACCTTGAAGAGCTTGGCGGTGACTACATTTCGGTCAAACTCGCTGCCCTCGACAACGTAGATCTGCAAGAGCTGGTTGATGCTCCGGTTCAGTATGCCGATGGACGCAACAACAACTGGTGGGCGGCACCCGCAGAGACACGGCATCTGTGAAGCGAGGCAAATTCCTACCATCAGAAAATTCAGCGATCGCCCTCACACCTGGGCACTGACATGATTAGCGATCGCCTTTAGCTGTCTTCTCCCTCGGTTTCAGGCTGGTCAGAACGTTGTCCTGCATCGAACACAATGCAAAAGGTCGCCACTGGAATCAGACGTTGCAAGGCTCTCAACTGAGCTTCTGCATCGTTGCGACGACGAAAACGAGCGACAACCAGGGTATGAGCGTTGGGAAAAGAGCGGACGATGCACCAGGGATGCAGGGAATCTCGATAGGATGGCATGGGAAATAGGGGCGATCGCTGCTGCTGCGATCGCGCTAGGGTTTGCAAGGAAATTTCAGCCAGCAGAAAAGAGCCGTTCGCTGTGCGAATGGCAGTTATTCAGCCTTTGAATGGCATGATGTATCTAGTAAGCGTCTCCTTGGTGAGACACTTAGAAGGAAGCAACTCTTGGGCGCAAGGAATCTCTCCTGCAAGCCCCGCTTAAGTTGCTTACTCGATTGAGCGAATGTCTTTACGACATGATGCCATGACCAAAATCTTACGTCAAGGTGTCGTGTCGGGTTGTCATAATTTCATTTTGGTGGAAGAGGTTGTCAAAGCAAGCTGAATCACCGTTAAAGCAATTACGAGAAGGGCTTAGCTTGACTCAAGAGGAGCTGTCTAGGCGTTGCAATATTCCGCTTCGCACCTACCAGCGCTGGGAAGCAGGTGAAACAATCGCTAGACCCACGATTCCTCAAGTCAAGGCGCTGTGTAGAGAGCTAAATATTCCAATTGAGAAGTTGCCGGATGATTTTGGACCCTCTGCAGGTGTAGTAGAATAACCAACTGTAGGATAAGCAAAGAGCGATCGCATCTCAACGTCTCATCCAGTAAGGAAGTAGAATGAGAGCAATCTCTTCTCTTAGCTAATAGCAATGGACAGAACTACTGTAGATCGACAGGAGCTAATTGAGACGGTCACAGTGCCTTGCCTGACGAAGTTTTGCTTGGGCTTGCTAGTTTTCTGGATTATCTCCGCTACAAGTCTGTTCAACCCAAAAATTCTGATAGTAACGCTTCCAATTTTCTTCTCGCTGTTGCAGGTTTAGGCGCTTCCAGTCAAACTGATATTTTAGAGCGGGATGAGGAAATTCTGCACAATGGAATTGATCCAATTCATGGCTAGAACCTCAAATCTAACGACCCTGCATGACGGCAATTTTAGATACAAATTTTCTTTTTGCGCTGACTGCTCAGAGCGATCGCAGCCATAAGCGTGTTTTGGCTGTTGCTCAAAGCATTGACGAAGCGTTAATCCTGCCTGTAGTTGTCCTGCCTGAAATATATTATCTGACTGCTTGACCATCAAGACTTTTTGATCATCCGTCCAAGCCACTGCGATTACTTTAAGCTACTGCCTTAACTTTAAGGGGACAATCGCCACTCCTTCAGAATTCTAGGCGATGCCTTGATGCGTAGCCAATACAAGAACTGTTTGTTTTTGTTACGTCAACTTAACTTATAGAATCAAAGGTTGCATTGCTCAAGCTACAGAAATTTTACTCTTCTAAACTTGCCAAATATTATGATAGCAATACTTGGCAAGGCTCTCCGTTCTCCTATCTATGGCATTAGCATTCCACGGTACTGCACATTCTGCTGCAAACTCCCTTGGCAAAGAATACTGAGATTTTTGGTAGATAGACAACTTGTCAATAACTGATTTATCCTTGGCTTTCTCATTTAGCTCCTGACTTAAGGGTAGAAGATTGCCAATCTTGCCAACGATCTCCTTATCGTTGTTAGCCTGACACAATATATGTTCAAGACTAATATTTTCAGGTGCTAGCTCATTTGTTACCAATTTGCTTCGTTCAATCTTATTAAATATGTACTGTATTAGCTTCTTGTCCCGTGTGTATCCGCTATAGAACTTAAGCTCCTTAAACTTATTCATAAATACGGCTTCATCAGGTATTCTCGCTGCAAAATTATCTCTAAGCCCATTAAGTATCTCTCTGGCTTTTCGTCTATCTATAGCATTCTGAAGATCTCTTGCTGCCCGAGAATAACTCCCCTCAATACCGGAAGGTCTTAGAGAGCATACGGCATTGAACATAAAATGAAACCGCTCAAGGAACAGCATAATTTCTTTTTGATCGTCAAGTTTAACTATCCGTCTTTCTTTCGCCTTGAACAAACTTAATAAGAACGGACGCTGTTGGGTAATGTTGAACACCTTAAATGAAGACAAAGTGTCGAATATAAATCTCTCCTCCTGCTGTTTGAAGTCTTCCTGAATTGGAGATGCGATCTTTATGTACGTTCCAGCATCTGAGTAGAGTTCTTTTATAAATTCTTTTGCCTCAATCTTATCTTCCATCCAAAGTTTCTTAAAGTTCTTATAAATTTTCTCTTCACCTACATAGGAGTACTTTGATATCCACCAGTGACGAACAAACGTTTCTAGGCTGCCTACAGTATCTCGGGACGCTATAACTAATCTAATATTCTTCCAAGTTGTTTTTGCATTATCATCTGGATGAGTATCACTCAGTTCTTTAAATATCCTATTCTTAATAAGATCTACGAAGCTGAGATTCATACCTCTAGCATTAAGAGTTTCAAAGATTGTGTATGCTTCCTCTTCTTCTGTAACAGTTATAAAAATCACCTTAAGATACTTCACAACTTGATCTCGAATCGCCCTAAGTAGAAGTTCATACTTCTCGTCGCTTACTCTTTGATTTATACGAAAGCGTCCCGCAAGATTATCTCTAACAGTAAAAGTATAGAAATCTTGGTATGAAGACAATAAAGTCTTTTCTTCATCACTCTGAGGAGTAGATTGCTCTTTGTCAATGTACTGTATACTTTTCTGAAAAAAAGGCTTTGGTGTCTCATTATCTAGTTTAAAGTAGTTCCTCCCATCATCGTCTTGCCCCTCTATATAGTTTTTAAAGATTGCTTCTGCCAGATTCTCCTTTTTTAATTCCTTGAATCTTTCACACAAAACGGATAGAAGAATAGTAATTGTCGTTAACCTCTGCTGTCCATCCACAATTTGCAGAACATTTGACTTGTCATCGCCTACAAGTACAAGAGCCTCAATAAAATACTCTTCATGTTTTATGTCTTTTTCATTGCTTATCTGAATATTAGTTACAATGTCATCCCATAACTCCTTTACCTGTTCCTTTGACCAAGAATATGCACGTTGAAAGCGGGGTACAACATATTTTCGCTTTACTGAAAAAAGATCAGAAATTGTTCTAGTGTATGCATGAAGCTCCATTGTATTTCCTTATTTCTAGGATATTGAGCATCCAATTCTAGTGAATTTTGATTGGTTTTTTGAGCAACAAAACTGTGGTTAAATATTGTTAAATTAAATGACTAAATGAAAGATAATTATTTTTTCAGTGTCACCATCAATCACTCTTCAAGGGCTTTAAGTACTACGCAGAAGTTTAACGATCAGTACAAAGCTTTTAGACAGAGGAGCACAACTAACAAGTAGCTACTAAAATCTTGGCAAGGATATCGACAGGGCTACAGTTTGTACAAGTTTGTTGTTTTCCTAATTTATTATAGAGGCTATGAGGTAAGTAAGTTTTATTCTAAAACTGTAAACATCCTATCAAAATTTTCTCTTGCAATTCTACAGCTAGCAACGCCTACTCTTCTCAATTCAATAATATAATTTTCAAAATCCTCTTTGATATCCTTCAGTAGTAACCTTGGATTAACTTTAATCACTTCTCCATTTTTTTGAAATTCTATTGCATTTTCAAAATTACTACTAAAAATGACCCCACCTTTCACCATTCCGTTATGAAATAACCCACATCTTGATTTGGAGTACAATTTTCTTAGTTCTTCATCCTGAAATTCCTTTGGGTACATTCTCTTAACAGAATTTATAAAAAAAACTCTGCTTCTATTACTACTTTGTTCTCCGGTTTTATATTGTTCTACTCCCTCAAAGTACGACATGCAAATCATTAATACGATAAAACTATTTTCAAAACGATGTTTCCCTTCTAATAATGCTGAGGCTGGATCTAAGAACCATCCTGTAACCTCTCTTTCATATATGAAAATTTTGTCATCTATGTTTTTTGGATCTAATCTTTTACCACTCTTTTCATCTATAGCTATAGGATTCCCATCTTCATATTTTCCTATTATTCCTGGCGCAATATAAATTTCTTCATCTTTTAGAATTTGTTTGGGCATATAAACTTTCTCTACAGTAGAAACTGTTTCTAAGCTAGGAAATTCTGCATATCATACAAAATAGTCCGATTAACAGGAGCTTCCGTGTTTTACAAGTTGAGCTAGTAGGTAGAACCCTCTATGATTTCTTTAGTGGGAGTAGACAGCCTTCAAAACCACTTAACATTTATAAATTATTGCCCTTTGTGATTCATCCTTAGATTGCGCTGATTACATCAAACCAATGCTTAGACACATGGATTCAGGAAACGCTTTTTATAAAGAACGTTCTAGCTTATTTTTTTCTATTTATGTTGATCTGGATCACATATATAAATGCTTTACCTCCATAGCAAGTTTTATTGGTAGAAATACTATCTGTTCTTACATCGAGAATCATAATTTGTAAGGACTAGAACTTTGGGCAATCGCCTCCTCTTCAGCTAATTCACCACAATTTCTTTGTACTGGCTGCATTATAGTTTTACTGTCACCGTCTTAGTTTGTAATCAGCAAAGCTCAATGCTTCCGTATCAGGAGGACTGGCGATCGCTCCACCTTTCAACTCATTCAACTCACCAACTCAACTACTACATCAGGAAACGCAACAGGGGCGATCGCCCCATCCACTCCTAATTCCTACTTATAAGATGAACCAAGGGCGATTGCCCACTCTGCACCAAAGCAAAAAGTATGAAGAGAGCGATCGCATTGCCTCTGTAAGCCGTTACATTGCCTCTGTAAGTCGTTACATTGCTTCTGTAAATCATTATAATGCTTCTGCATTCGCTGCAATGCTTCTGTAAGTCGTTACATTGCTTCTATAAGTCATCACAATGCTTCTGTAAGCCGTTACATTGCTTCTGTAAGTCATCACATTAGTATTGCGTCAGCAAAACGCAATTTTCTTGTTAGCGATGACAGGGCTACGGGCACACTGATGCTGTCCTCCATCAAGGTGTAGCCTATGGTAGCTCCTAATACAAACCGTCGTCTCCCTGATCAAGTCATCAGTCAAGACATCGACTCGCTCAATGGCTTGAAAACAGTGGTTGATTACATAACCGTTCGACCCGAAGCAACCTCAGACAACCTGAAACAAACATATCAAACCATGCTGGCGCAACAGCAGCATGAAACCAAAAAACTAGCCCTGTATCGGGCTGCATCCGACGCTGCGCGACTGGCAGAATGGGAATTTCACAATGCAGTTTTAGCGATGAAAGAAGTGGTAAGAGGTCACTACGGCTCCGACAGCGATCAGGCACAATCCGTAGGACTGAAAAAGAAGTCAGACCGCAAGCGTCCTACCCGCAAGCCTGCTACATCTGCGTCGAGTTAATCCTCAATGCAATATTCAGCTTGGGTTAGGGGCGATCGCAACTTACTAGAGAATACAGCGATCGCCTCTGACTCATTCTCAATATCAGATATGAGAACTGACACCTTGTTGACTGAGTTCAATCGAACAGACGGTTTACATCACTTATGGAATGGCTTAAAGCATTTCAAGAATCTGATTGCCAATCCAGATAAAGTGGCTCTTACTTGTTCAATTACCTTGATTGATTACTGTAGAAAAGTCGATTCTTGCTGAGAAAAATCCTAAAACCTGTACCGCTGCCTCAGAGGGTGTTTGAAAAGTAGCGAATGTCCCTGTAAGGGCGTAGCATTGGGCAGGTAGACCCTGAAATAGATCGAAAATCCTTGCCCGAATGCCACGCCTCTACAAATCTTTGGGCTACAGATTGAACTTTTCAAACGTCTTCTCACTTGCAGCGCTCGCTCAGTCAAAAGAGGCGGATTGCCAAATTTGGACTTGGTAAAATAGCTACAGAACCATAGCAATTAAACCCAGGACAGCTAGAGAGCAACTTATCCAAGAAATTGCACAAGTTCCAGATGCACTTGTAGAAGAAGTGCTGGACTTTTTGCTTTTCGTAAAGAGCAGACAGAATCAGGAAGCGATGACAAGAGTACATAAACTTGCATTCTATCCCTTCTCTACAAGTTAAGTTGACACTACTCAAGGATTATGTGTCTATTTCAGACGTATTTAGGTAGAGGTAATCAATCCTTTTTGCAGCGCCAGTAAAGCAGCCTGAGTGCGATCGCGAACATCTAGTTTTTGTAGAATCGCGTGAATATGAACTCTGACCGTTCCAGGGGTAATGTAAAACGTTTGGGCAATTTCTTGTGTCGTTTTGCCAGCAGTAATTAACTGTAAAATTTCTTGTTCTCTTGGGGTTAAAGGTGATTTATTTGTAGTTTTTGAGTGGGCTAGCGCTTGAATTTCAACCGTTGCGGTTTCATCCCACCAGGATGCTCCTGCAACCACAGAGCGGAGGGCTAACACCAGTGTTTGAGCCGCAATGCCTTTGAGACAATAACCTCGGACACCTACCTGAATTAGTTGACTAATCAGCGCTCGGTCGGAGCGAGAGGTCAAGACCAGAATAGGTAGGTTAGGACAGTTTTGCTTAATTTGGCGACAAGCTTCAACGCCGCCTATTCTGGGTAGTCCTATATCCAGCAAAACCGCATCCAGGATATGTTCGCTAGCTAATCTGATGGCGGTTTCGCCGTCTCCTGCCTCAGCTACAATCTCAATGTCTGGTTCCTGTTGCAGCTTCATTTGCAGCCCTAGACGAAATAGTTCGTCATCTTCAACCAGTAAAATTCGTAGCTGAGAGGAATCCATAGAAACTAAGGAAAGGGGCTATGGCGTGAGAGCAGCAAGGCACAGCCCAAATACGGCTCCACGCGAGGATCGGTTTTCTGCCCAGATTGTGCCGCTGTGTGCTTCAACGATCTGCCGAGATAAGTATAGCCCTAGACCTGATCCCTTTGCTTGGCGATCGCTGTGTCCCTGATAAAACCGCTCAAAGAGTTGAGGTAATTCTTCTGGATGAATTCCAGGACCTTCATCTAACACCTTGATTACTACTTGCTGCGCTGCATGAGAATTGTTCTCAGACTGTAAAATCACCTCAACATTTCCATTAGTAGGTGAATGGTGAATGGCATTGATCACCAGATTTGACAAAACTCGTTGAAGCTGAAGGGCATCCCCATTTACCCAACAAAACTGAGCGTTTATTGCTTCAGTGTTGAGATGAATCGATACCTGATATCTGGATACTAAATCGCTGAGGGTCTGAATTACTTGCCCGGTGAGTTCAATCAGGTTGACGGGCGATCGCTCTAACCTGACCCCTTCTGCATCGTTGCGGTACACATCCAACACCGTGCCAATCAGTTGTAGGCTGGCTTGGTGGCTCCGGGTCATTGTGGAGAGTACCTTATGCTGCATCTCGGTTACAGCGCCAAATCGCTCTTGCTGAAATGCTTTTAGGGTTTCGATCGCACCCAATAACGGTGTTTTCAGGTCGTGAGTCAGCGTGAGAACAAAATCTTCTCGTAAGTTCGCTAGTTTTTCTTGAAATTGCAGTTTTGCTTTCTGTTGAGCGATCGCCTCTTCGTAGTAGCGATTGCGATCGCTTAACATTTGAGTCACAACCAGTGCGAATACAGCAATGATCCGGTTTCCGACCGTTGGAGCCGTAATGATATGACTACCAGGAATCCACAGGTTAACGATAGTTAATGCAGATGCTAACAGCGTTAAGCGAACGGCGACATTGCGATTTAGGCGAAGGCTAGCCAACAGAATTGGACCAATGTAGAAATAGCTAAAAACATAGTCAGCAAGGGTGACAAGTTCCAGAAAGACGACCATTGCGAACAATCCAACGACCAGCCAAAAAATATTTGAGTATGAATTTTGACTCGATATAGAGATTGGACGCAGCAATGAATAAACCATAAAAGTATTGACGACAACCCTAGTTCAAAAACTAGGAGTTAGAATACTGAGATTTCTTAGCATTCTAACTCCCCTGTTTGGTTTGATATGTTTTGTAGCAAATGACCTAAAGATTTGTGAGTTAATCCAATTCTATTCGGTACTCAATTTACCTGTACTGCTCGATGCAGTAATCGAAGACAAGTCACTGGTAAACCATGAACGCTTGATGGGGAATGGTTGCAGCGTAGGACACTACCGCCTCTGGTTCTGAACCTGTTAGATAGTCCGTTGTCTCCAGTCCAACTCCGTTCAGGAACAGCCACTGCAAGCCGCCAATAAAAGAGGTTCCTGGTGCAAATGCCAGACTATATCCCCAAAGCAGCCAAGTCACCCCAACTACCAGCATGAGTACAAAACTCATCATCAGCGTGTTGAGGATGTTGAGCGATCGCACAAACCCACCGTAAAAGAATGCCAAGCCAGGAGTCATCAGTAGCACAAGAGCAGAACAGATCAGCATAAATGCTGTATCTGCCGCGCTTTGAGCCGTGGCCGCTGCCTCCAGTGGATCAGGAGCTTGAGCCAGGGCTTCTCCTGTAAATAAACCCATTGACAAACCAAAAGCAACTACTAAGGTTGCAAAAATCCGAATACCCACGTCTTCCCACTCTCCGGAATTAAGACATCATTTAATTCAATTCATGATTGATGCCTATCAAAATTACACACAAGGGTAGATACAAAAATGTAGCAATTCAATCAGTTTATCTGTTTTTAAACGCCTGTTATAGACAAAATTAAACGCCTGTCAAATATACTTTTTTACTTTAATCTGCGAGTTTTAATAAAACCGTATACGCTCTTATAAAAACCTCAAAATAGACAATCAAATCTGTTTATGAGTAATAAGAACGTTTAGACATCAGATCTGGGTTCAGGAAGCTAATCTGCTGAACCCTTTTAGTTTTTGTCTCTACTTCATCAACGAGCAAACAACGAGCAAATCTTTAGCCACCTGAATCTGACTGACTAGATCAACAATCAGCCCTAAAATGAAGTTGACAGCAGAAGCTTGATGAGGCGTGATTTAGCGATGCGATTCAATCGGTCTAAAAAGCAAGAAATGCCAGAGATTAACCTGGTGCCAATGATGGACGTTCTAATGACCATCCTGACGTTTTTCATCATCGTTTCGATGTCTGCTCAGTTTGGTTCGCAAGCATTAGATATTACACTTCCCAATGCTGACTCAGGAGCTAATGCTGTCAACTACCCTGATCCATTAATTGTAGGAATGAATGAGCAGGAACAACTTTCCTTGAATGGTCAACCTGTGAGTCAAGAACAACTGAGCCAGCAGATGCAAGCGTATTTGAGTCAGAATCCAGAAGGTTCAATTATTTTGCAGGCAGATTACCGACTACCCTACCAGCAAATTGTTAATGTTCTGGGTCAGATGCGAGCGATCGGAGGCGATCGCGTTTCCCTAGGAATTGACTAGATGGCATCAGAGCGGCTGAGGAAGATGAGAGTGAGTTAGGATCGGGAAGAGGACGTTGCAATTGAAGTATGGCACAGCAAGAACCCCTCCCCGAAAAAGAATTAATCAAAGAAGTCTGTCGGCGAATTCGGGTTGCCCGCAGCTATTGGGATGCTCATAACAATCGAGCTTGTCGGGGTGAGCGAGAACGCGCTCTGGCACTTTACAACACTCTGACCAAAGAGCAAAAAGACCAAATTCCGCAGGAGTTGCGGGTGTGGTTGCGCCATCGCAGTGAGAAATATTTTGGGGCACACCGAACCCCGCCTAAGTCAAAACGCTCGAAGCGATCGCCCAAATAATCCATTAGTCTTCAAAGCAATATACTAGTTTTGCTCAAGCCTGATAAATCTCTAAAGGCAATCCATCAGGGTCTTGGAAAAAGGTAAACTGTTTTCCCGTCAGGTGATCTACTCTCACCTCTTCCACAGCAACTCCTTTTGACTGAAGTTCCGCAACCGATTTTCCAATATCTTCCACCACAAATGCCAGATGCCTCAGCCCACAAGCTTCAGGGCGACTGGAGCGATCGGGCGGATTGGGGAAAGAAAACAACTCAATCTGATCGTGTTCACCGACTCTCAAATCTAACTTGTAAGAGTTTCTTTCTGCACGAAATGTTTCCGCAATCACTTCAAACCCCAAAGTCTCTACATAAAACTGTTTTGACTTCTCATAGTTAGAGCAAATGATGGCAACGTGGTGAATTCTGCTCGTTTTCATCGGGATAGGTAGTGTGTTCGGTTATGCTTTCTATGCTAATCGCAATCCTGCCACTATGTTTTTCCATTCCCCTGACAGTTATTGGTTTGATGTTTTGCTCACGTCGGCTTTGCCTCGTGATACGGCGATCGCCTATCACTTACAGCGGCTTGCATTCTTTGGATATGTGATTGAAGTTGGGGCTGTGATTACAGCATCTCTATCTGGAATGCTGGCTGCTCAGACTAAACAGCTAGATTTCGTGGGTATCTACATCGTGGCATTTGTCAATGCATTTGGGGGTGGAACGCTGCGAGATCTATTGTTAAATCGACGACCTTTGTTTTGGGTAGAGCATCAGGAATATCCGCTGATTGTTTTGCTGATGGCTATTATCTTTTTATATTCGCCGCGAATTTCAATTCCTCACCAACCTGTGACTGGAAGGTTATTTACGATTATCGATGCAATGGGTTTAGCTCTGTTTAGTATCTCAGGAACATCTTACGCGCTCACCTTTCGAATGCCTTACCTGGTGGCATCGATTATTGGCGTAATTACAGGTGTGTTTGGTGGAGTGTTGCGAGATGTCCTATTAGCTCAAATTCCAATGATCTTCAGGACTTCAACTTCCTTATATGCAACCTGTGCCTTTATAGGTTCCTGGACATTTTTATTGGCGGTCAGTCTCGATATTCCAACTGCCACGGCAACTTTCTTGGGGTTTATGGTGACATTAAGCTTGAGAATGCTCTCAGTGCGCTACTGCATTACCCTTCCTCAACCCCGCTACCTCAAGCAACAATCTGTCCCAAAGTAGGATGCTACTTTGCAAAGATTGCTAAAGGATAGGAAAAGATTCAAAACTTGGAGTGTGAATAGCCATGACCGATCGCCCAACGAATCAATCTTCCAAGCCTGATGAGAACAAGCAGAATGCAGCTCAAAAGCCAGGTGAAACTGGCGATCGCCCCACCGATACCTCCAAAACTTATGACGTAATGGACTTAGTATCTAAAGGTGGGTATGAAGGCGACCCTCAAGAAATCTTGGGAAACCCTGGAGTTGCACCCGAAATGTATCAAGAAGGACGAGATTTAAGAGTCGATTTGTACAGAGATGCAGACGAAACTTCTACAGATCAGGATGCTTGAAACTATTCCTCAGAAAAGGAGCGATCGCTGATCTGACAATACTCTGAGAACACTTTGATAGGGGGGAACGAAGGTTTTGCCCCTATTGATGTAATACCGATTTAAATAGGTTTCACGACACATTAACTCCTTGTAAGGGCGAATGGCCATTCGCCCTTGTGGGCATCTGCATTCTTTTCAAATCAAATCGGTATAAAACCCCTCTCAGAAATCCTTACAGCAATTCTCACTTCTATAAACCACAAACCCCTGTAGGGACGGTTCGCGAACCGCCCCTATGCTATGGCTTACTCTGCATTCATGACAAACAACGAATGACCTGTGACCAATGACAAATAACGATAATATCTAAAACAGTGGCCCAAAACAGCGTCATCTGAGCCACACTGTGCATTACCAGACGCTTGAGGAATGTTGCTGCATGAGTACAAACGACCTGGCAAATTATATTAACGGTCAATGGGTTGTTCCAGATACCACTGATCTTCTGGAAGTCACCAATCCTGCCACACTTGAGCAGCTTGCCAGGGTTCCTTTGTCTGTAGCTGGAGAAGTTGAGCGGGCTGTTGAGGCTGCATCTGCTGCATTTGTGGAATGGCGGCGAGTACCCGCTAACGAACGAGTGCGATATTTGTTTCGGTTACGAGAACTTCTAGAAACACACTTTGACGACTTAGCCCAGACCATTACACAGGAGTGTGGCAAAACGCTGGCAGAGTCGCGCGGCGAAATGCGACGGGCAGTTGAGAATGTCGAAGTTGCCTGCGGTATTCCGATTTTGATGCAGGGCTACAACTCAGAAGACATTGCCAGAGGTGTGGATGAAATCATGATTCGTCAGCCGCTCGGTGTGACGGCAATCATCTGTCCGTTTAACTTTCCGGGCATGATTCCTTTCTGGTTTATGCCCTATGCGATCGCCTGCGGCAACACTTGCATCGTCAAGCCTTCCGAGAAAGTGCCTTTGACAATGCGAAAAATATTTGAACTGATCGATCAGTTAGATTTACCTCCCGGTGTGTTGAATTTGGTGAATGGGGCGAAGGATGTAGTCGATGCAATTTTGGATCATCCCGCCATTCGAGCTGTGAGTTTCGTCGGGTCAAGCCCTGTAGCCCGTTATGTTTATAGCCGTGCTGCCGCCAATGGCAAACGTGCCCAGTGTCAGGGTGGTGCAAAAAATCCGGTCATTGTGTTGCCCGATGCCAATCTCGACACGACCACTCGCATCATGGCAGATAGTGCCTTCGGCTGTGCCGGACAGCGCTGCCTTGCCGCCTCGGTTGCTATCACGGTCGGAGAGGCGCGACATAGTTTTACTGAAGCGATCGCCACTGCCGCTGAATCTCGCGTAGTCGGCTACGGACTCGACCCTGGAGTCGAGATGGGCACCGTGATTTCGGCTGAAAGCAAAGCGCGAATTGAAAAACTCATTCAGCGGGGTGCAGAAGAAGGAGCAAAAGTTTTAGTAGACGGACGTAGACCTCAGATCCCAGGCTATGAGCAGGGACATTTTGTGCGACCGACGATTTTACAAGATGTGCCGCCAACTGGGGAAATCGCTCAAACCGAAATTTTTGGACCGGTGTTGGGTTTAATTCATTTAGACACCATTGAAGAAGCGATCGCCCTGGTTAACCGGGGGCAATATGGCAATATGGCCTGTCTGTTTACCAGCAGCGGTGCTGCCGCCCGCAAATTTCGTTACGAAGTGGAAGCCGGGAACATCGGCATCAACATCGGCGTAGCGGCCCCAATGGCGTTTTTCCCCTTCAGCGGCTGGAAGGAAAGTTTCTTTGGCGACTTGCACGGTCAAGGTCATCATGCTGTCGAATTCTTCACTCAGACCAAAGTCGTTGTCGAGCGCTGGTTTCAGGAATGGTCACGCACCTTCTAGCCCTAACCCCCAACCTCAATTTCAAATTCCCAAAAATATTTTTTTGCGGGGTGAGGGGTTTCACCCCTCATGGGGGTATACTGAAATCAATAGATGCACCCTGATGGTTCCCCAGCAGTCTTCGGACTGGCTGGGGCTTACTTTTTGCCCTTTATTCAGCTTCTTGCATGAATCTATCTTTTGAAGCGTGAATGGTGGTGCGATGAAGCCGCACCACCATTCACGCAGGAGATTTATTCAGACCAACCGTTAGATTGATGCAACTGAATTAAAGGCTGAGCAAAATATCAAGCATGAACGATCATCCGTTTGACCCCTCTAAGCCCGATCAAAATTCCTATTCTGGGAATGGGAGACATTTGCCAGATCTCGCACCCCAGGAGAGTGAGCAACAAGAACTAATACGGACAGATCTGACACCAGAAGGAAGTACACCACTCACCCCACAGGAAAGAGATCAAGAAGAGCCAGATCTGGCCCAGCGGCGGCACGAAGATGCTACGGCTACTCGCAGAAGCTTGAAGCGGCTCTACCTTTCTCTGTTAGCAATTGGTATTGGTCTAGGGGCACTGGTATCGGTCGGTTTGGTCTTGCTGCTTGATCGCTTTGACCTGATCAATCCCTCCGTCGAAATTCGGGAACCCGTTGAATAGATTCGGTTATTACTATAATTTTCTCTAAAAAGAGGTTAAAGATGGAAGGGCACCCCGCTAGCGGGGTGCCCTTCCATCTTTAACCCTAATTTTTGGAATTGGTATTACTGCTTTTATTGCAAACTGTAACGCTCAAATTACGCCCAAAATATCTCCTCCTGAAGCACAGCCCACACTCCCGAAGCGGGTGACTATACTGAAAACACTGGACTGTGGTAACGACGATGAGCGATCTGTTTAAAGAATTTGAAGACCTGATCGATCAAGGATTTGAAGATCTTCTCTACTTTGTGCGGGAAATCGAAGGCAGAAATGAAGGGTTTCAAACGGAAGTAAAAACTCGTCGCAGTACCTCTTCGGATGCGTCTAGTCGTGCGGGTCGTACAGCCGAGAGCGATCGCCCTCGAACCAGCTCGACAGAGCGATCGCCTTCCAGTACTGCTAATCCATCCGCAAGTACAACCACTGATCGCGTTATCGTCACCCCACCATCAGATAGTTCTCTACAAGGCGTGGGTGGACTGTCAGAGGTTTTTCGAGAATTAAGAGAACTGGTCGAAATTCCGCTAAAGCGTTCTGAACTGCTGACAATGCTAGGTTTAGAACCGACGCGAGGAGTTCTTTTAGTCGGGCCACCTGGTACAGGGAAGACCCTTTCTGCCCGTGCCCTGGCTGAAGAGTTGGAGGTTAACTACATTGCCATCGTCGGGCCAGAGGTGATGGGTAAATATTATGGAGAAGCCGAAGCCCGTCTACGCCAACTGTTTGAGAAGGCAGCTCGCTCTGCTCCGTGCATTATATTCATCGATGAAATTGACAGCATCGCGCCCGATCGTTCCAAGGTGGAAGGCGATGTTGAGAAACGAGTAGTCGCTCAATTGCTGAGCTTGATGGACGGATTTGCCAGAACCAAAGGCGTGATCGTTCTAGCAGCCACGAACCGTCCTGACCACCTCGATCCGGCTTTGCGTCGTCCGGGTCGGTTTGACCGAGAAGTGCAGTTCCGCATTCCCGATCGCGATGGGCGACTAGAAATCCTCACCATTCTTACAGAAGCGATGCCACTGGAGCGATCTGTTGATTTGGGGGCGATCGCTGACCTCTCAGTCGGTATGGTTGGCGCAGACCTAAAAGCGCTATGTCAAAAAGCTGCTTACACTGCCCTGCGGCGACTGATCCCCTCACTCAAAGCACCCGTTCCGCGCACGATGACAATTACTCAGGCAGATTTTCTCCAGGCTATTAAAGAAATTAAACCTGCTGTGCTGCGATCGGTTGAAATTGAGTCTCCTCAAGTTTCTTGGGATAGCATTGGCGGTTTAGAAAACGTCAAGCAAATTCTTCAGGAGTCCGTCGAAGGAGCCTTACTTTATCCCGAACTGTATCAACAAACCGGAGCCAAAACGCCGCGCGGAATTCTCCTCTGGGGTCCTCCCGGTACAGGCAAAACCCTTTTGGCAAAGGCGGTTGCCTCCCAAGCCAGAGCAAACTTTATTGCGGTGAATGGGCCAGAACTGTTGAGCAAATGGGTAGGCGCGTCTGAGCAGGCCGTGCGAGAAGTGTTCACCAAAGCGCGCCAGGCTTCTCCCTGTGTTGTGTTTGTGGATGAAATTGATACGCTGGCACCTGCAAGGGGCAGCTTTTCAGGCGATTCAGGAGTGAGCGATCGCGTTGTAGGGCAGTTACTCACCGAGCTAGACGGCTTACAAGAATGTGCCGATGTGTTGTTAATCGGAGCCACCAATCGTCCTGAAACCCTTGACCCTGCTCTCTTACGGGCCGGCAGACTGGACGTACAGCTAAAAGTAGACTTGCCCGACCAGGCAAGCCGTCTAGCGATTCTCCAGGTTCATAACCGAAAACGTCCTTTGGCAGATGTAGATTTAGCAAACTGGGCTACCCAAACCGAAGGCTGGAATGGCGCTGACCTAGCACTTTTGGGTAATCAAGCTGCTCTAGAAGCAATCCGCCGATATCGGGCTCAAGGGCATACCGATCCCAGTTCTATTCAAATCACGACCGATGATTTTGCAGCGGCTCATCAGTGGATTTCTGACCAGCGAGCGGCAGCAGGACTTGCATAATGAGAGGAGTAGGAGACTGCCCGCGATCGCAACCCTACTATCAAAATCGTCGAGGGGTGGGTAAGTCAATGCTCCATTGTGCTGCGGTCGCTCCCCGCACCTGCACCTCATCTGGATCTAAGGTGTAGCCGGGGCTAAGCTCGACCACAATGCGAGTGGTCTGCTCCTCAAATCGTCCGACTCTGATCTCTTGAATCGGATTTCGAGAAGGTTGCCTTACGGTCGTCCGACTAAAGATAATTCCGGGTAAATCTACGGCGAGCCGGGTTGGGTTATTAAGCAATTGCACTCTGGGTTGCACACTAACGTCCGTTAGAAAGACCAAACGATTTGCATTTGCATCAAATCGCCAAAACTGAAGCACGGCTGCCTCTGCGGGAGCAGCAATAACACTTGCAGCCAGTACGATAGCGGGCAATACACTAAACTTTGACCAGCGGGATTTCATAACTCTAGGTTTCGTCGTTAATATTTTTGGGTGGGAGGATGGCGATCGCCACCACTCTTTTACCGTCTTATCAGAAGCTTGACGGGAAAATTCCTTAATTTGTTTACGCTCCACTCCTCCACTCATGCTCAAATCTCCTCGTCTTATTTTCAGGCATTTCTTCCCAGCTGACTTAAATCAGCTTTATCAGGAGATTTACAGCCATCCAGGGGTTGCTAGAGCTTTGTCTCCAACAGGTTCACTCACCTTTGAGCAGACCACTCAGATCTTACATAGACGGCTAGACCATTGGCAGAAGCACGGATTTGGTGTGTGGGCGCTCGTTTACAAGCAAAACCAGCAATTGGTGGGGCACTGTGGTCTGCATTATTTAGGGGATACATCGGAAGTCGAGCTAACCTATGCTATTAATCCATTTTATTGGAGGCAGGGATTAGCAACTGAAGCAGCCAGCACCGTTTTGCGCTGGGGGTTTGACACGCTTAAGCTCCAGCAAATCGTTGCCGTCACAAGTCCAGAAAATGTCGCCTCTCGTTGCGTCATGCAAAAGCTGGGTATGAAGTACGAGAAAAACATAGAGTATGCAGCGACAGAAGTGGTTTACTACAGCCTGCAATCTAAAACATTTAAGTCTGAAACATTTAAGTCTGAATCACATCTGAGCGAACATTCTTTTGACTGATTTGTTTAGAGTCATGAAGATGCTGCACAGAGTCGAGAATTCTTGTGTTATGTTGGTGATTGAGAATTAAGTATCGGTTGCAGCGTTTGTTTTTAGTCTTGACGAGTTTTTCACGTTTGGTTCTGACAGGCTTCTCTCCGAAATCTCAATCTCTACACACCTCTGATTTTGGAGAAAATCTATGTCAATCTATGTAGGCAATCTGTCTTACGAAGTTACTGAGGCAGACATGACCTCTGTATTCGCAGAATACGGTTCAGTCAAGCGAGTTCAGCTTCCCACTGATCGTGAAACAGGTCGGATGCGCGGCTTTGGTTTCATTGAAATGGGTACCGATGCTGAAGAGCAAGCTGCTATTGATGCGCTTGACGGCGCTGAGTGGATGGGTCGCGACATCAAAGTTAACAAAGCTAAGCCTCGCGAAAACAACAAAAGCTCATTCGGTGGCGGCGGCAATCGTGGCAGCTTTTCCTCTAGCAGATACTAAAATTGCAGCTTGAGAAAGCAGTCATAACCTTAGAAACCTAAGTGAAAAAAGAGAAGGGCTTTTGCCCTTCTCTTTTTTCTTTGCGCCTTCCTGAATTTATCCTTAACCTCTAGTTAGAGAAAAGTTGTTTGAACAGTGCGGTCCCAATACCGCCCAACACAGCTCCGACAACTGCTAAGACGGGCACCAGTAGCAGCGCATAGCCCATTCCCTGCCCTCGAAAAGCAAGATCGTCAAGGATGTAGGACTTAAAGAAAACAAATGCTATTCCTCCTGCTCCGGCAATCGCAGAGGTAACCACCCCTCCAACAAAGATTCGAGCAAAGGTTGGTAGAAAGGACCTAGAAGACTTGTAAAAAATAGCTGCTGCCACTCCAGCAAGTAGGCTAATGACAAAACTGCTGACTATGCCAGGAAGCACAGCATAAATTAGAAATAGCCAGCAAACAAAAATTAACCCCATAGAACTCTAACCAAAACGGCGCTAACCTTCAATTTGGGGTAATTACTTTTAGGTGATTGAAACGTCAAAAATGACGCAGCAGCTATCGGCTTCTATTGATCATGGCTTGGAGACGCTCTAGGGGATACTCTGAGACAAAGCTTTCCCAGGTAGTGTAATGCCCATTGAGCCGGTAAACATACAGTACGCCATTAATTCGACGAGTGGCAGTGACCAAATTGAGCATTCTGGCCATGTTGAGACACTGGGTCAATTCATCTGCGGTCATAGGTCGTTACTCTTATGGGCTGAGCGCGAAGCGGCACCAGCAAAACTTAGATTCTAGTTTGCTGACTCCTCATTGTATGCGATCGCTAGAAGAAACAACCCCTATTTCTTACCCTGACTTAGTGCTTCTTCAAAATGTTGTTTTAACTAGGGAGAGGTACTTAAAACTCTTGGCTAACCCTAGTTTTATTACAAACATTTATATATTTGATACTTGGCAGCACAAATTAAGAGATGGTTAGCCCCCCGTTATCGACCCGCATCAAGGGCTGATGGGCTAGTGCCAATCAGTCACCTGAAAAACCTATCGCTTTATCGCTTGTCTTTCTTGGAGTTGGCTAAACCAAGCTCTATCAGAGGAGTTAGGGAATCACATGTTTACTATGATGCCGCACTCGCTTTGGCGGACTCTTTAGAGAGACTGTATTGTCCTTTCTTACCCCGATACCATTTGTTGTTCTTCAAGCCAATCGAAAGCACATTAGAAACGCGATTGCGAGCATCATTGCGGGCATCTTTAGGAGTTGCCTCGATAAACAGAGCATCTACAATACTGGGTACTTCAAACACTTTGTCGGGTTCCTGATGCAGGATATGAGCAACCGCTTCAGGAAGTGAGGTTTTGATAAACTCCTTCCGCATGTAGCGCCGCCAAGCGGTGTCTCGTCCAGTGATTTTTTCGGGTTGCTCCTCTTCGGAGGACTTACTACCCTTGCCCGCAGGTTTTCTAGACTTCTCTTTGGTGGGTGCTTTCACTTCAGGCTCGTCTAAAGTATCTTCAGGCTCAGGAGATGCTTCTGATGAGTCAGTAGATTCAATCTCATCATCAGTCTCAAGGGTTTTATCTAACAAATCCGCAGTGCTACCCGTTGAACTGAATAGCCCAATCACGGTTTGCAGGCTTTGACGCTTCTCCTTTAAAGCTTCCAGTTGGCTAGCTAGGGCAGCCGCTTGTGCAGCTAAATCTGAGTCAGCTTCCAGTAGCTTAATGAGAGTGGGATCATTGGTTTGACCAGTTTTCTGAGGCTTGTTCATGGGAATTGTCCTTAAGTAAGTTGAGTTGAGTAGCAATTCTGGGCAGAAAGTCACTGTTGCAGCGAGTCTGGTTGAGATAACACTGACAAGTCAGGACTTTTAATCGAGAGTCATCAGGTAACTGCAAAGAAAAGCACTTGAATGACTTTCTATTGTGACTAGATTAACTCATGAATGAGTAACATAAACAATTTTGTCAATAGTTATTGGTCATCAGTCACGGATTGTTATACCAATTCCAAGGTTTGTTTCACCTTTTCACTTGTGAGATCGCGATCGCCAGTCCACCTGCAACCAATCCCCAAAAGGCTGAACCGATGCTAAATAAAGTGATTCCGGATGCTGTCACCAAAAACGTGATCAATGCGGGTTCTCGTTCTTTTTCCTGAATCAGCGCGGTCAGCAGTCCATTGCCAATTGTGCCTAATAGAGCGAGTCCGGCGATCGCCAGCACCAGTTCTTGAGGAAATGCTGCAAATATGGAACCCACTGTGCCGCCAAACAAGCCTATGATCAGGTAAAAGACTCCGGCCGCAATGGCTGCAACATAGCGTCTTGCTGGATCTTCATGTGCTTCTCGCCCCATGCAAATGGCAGCAGTAATGGCAGCAAGATTTAATGCAAACGCACCAAAGGGTGCCAAAACTAATGTTGTAGCACCCGTCCAACCAATTAAAGGAGAGATGGGCACGGTGTAACCAGAAGCTCGAATCACCGCGACCCCAGGCACGTTTTGAGAAGCCATGGTGACCACAAACAGGGGCAAGGCTACGCCAATGAGTGCGCTAAGTGAGAAGCGGGGCGTCGTCAGCACGGGTTCTGCCAGTTGCAGACGCACGGTGTCGATTTGCAGTAGTCCTTGAGAACCTGCGATCAGAATTCCTAAAATCAGTGCAGTCACCACGGCATAGCGGGGTGAGAATCGACGCATGATTAAGTAGATGCAAAACATTGAGAAGGTCATCACAAACTGCGTCTGCATTGAGATGAAGACATCTAGCCCAAACCGCAACAGCACACCAGCCAACATTCCTGCTGCGATCGACATTGGAATTCGGTTAATTGCTCGTTCAAACCAACCACTAAATCCACAAAGCGTAATCAATACTGCTGAGATCAAGAATGCCCCGATCGCTTCTTCCATCGGCACTCCGGTTGCTGTGGTGATTAGCATGGCTGCACCTGGTGTAGACCAGGCTGTCACGACTGGCACTCGATAGCGCAGAGACAGCACAATGCACGTTAATCCCATGCCCAACCCCAGTGCCCCCATCCATGAGCCGATTTCTGCCGGGGATGCATCAAACGCTTGAGCCGCCTGAAACACAATCACGGCAGAGCTAGTAAACCCAACCAACACGGTGACAAAACCTGCGATCGCCGCAGAAACAGAGAAATCTTTTAGTAAGGTAGTGTGCATCGTTAGGATGAATGACCAGTAGTCTTCCCAAGATACAGACGCTCGAATTCACCCGTATTGGATAGAATTGTCCTTCTGGTATTGACCTGGAGTAATTCCAAAGGCACGTTTGAAGGCGCGATTCAGGTGGCTCTGGTCGTAAAACCCGTGTTCCACCGCAATTTGGGACAGCGGTTTAGATGTTTGTAGCGATCGCTTTGCCTGCACTAGTTGCCAGTGTCGTTGATAGCTATGGGGTGGTAAGCCAACCTGCTGCCGAAAACTGCGAATCAGATAGTAGGGACTCAATCCGGTTAGCTGCGTCAGCGTTTCAATGGAGATGTTTTCAGCATAGTGAGACTCCAAGTAATCTCGAATGATTGCAGTCGCTTTTGTTTCTGGTTTGGGCGATCGCCAGGAATACAGCAGCGTACCATGTCTTACAAATAGCTGTGAGAAAGTCTCAAGCAAATGAGATTGTTGCTCTAGGTGAGAGGCGGGCTCAGCCAACGCTTGAAATAAGGTGTGAAAACAGAACCGCAATGATTGATCCCGAATGACAGGTTGAGTGAAATGGGGCAATCCTTTTCCCTGCCCTTCCAGTTGAGCCTGGATCTGTTCAACTAACGGCACACTAATATAGATATTGCGAAACGTCCAGCCTGCCTTAGATTCGGCTTGCCCCGTGTGTACCTCGCCTGGATTGATTAAGTTAAAACTGGTTGGATAGGCGCGATGGGTTTCTCCCCGATACAAAAACTGCCCCTGCCCCCCTTCATTCATGCCGATCGTGTACTCTTCATGCATGTGCTTGGAAAAAGCATGATGAAACAGTCGGGCACTGAACAGCTCAACGCCAGATACATCTGTTCTCCACAACCTGGCAAATTCTGTGTCTGAGTTCATAGTCAGAAGATGATATCTAAGTCTATTCAAGCGTCTCTGGAGCCACTGATGGCGATCGCTTCCAATAATGAAACAAGACCTAGAGAGGCTTGCTCGACTGCGCCATCCTGCTGCCCTGCTCATCTGCTCTGCGTCGGGTGCATTGGGCTAAACGGGCGATCACAACAAAAGTTACTGTAACCATGCCAGAAGTTGTTGCAACCATGTCAGAAGTTGCTGTAACCGTGTCAGGAACTCCTGTCAGCGTTGCTGAACATGGGTGTGATTCACGGAACTCAATCCCCTCTGTAAGGAGATGGCAATGCCATGTCCCTACGAAATTCATACATCACATCAGCAATGCCCTTCTGTTATGGACTCAGAAGAAAATCTGCCTATTCTCCCAGCGCTTCGTGTTGAAATGTTAACTCTACGTTCCGATCAGGGCACTTATGTCATTAGCCCGATCGCATGAAAAAACTCCTCTCCTAGACACCCGACGGATGGATTCCTGGGAAACGGATTTAGCGATAAACTTGATCACAAAACTCGATTAGCATCAATAATCAGTTAGCATCTATAAATTTTGCGCCCGAAAGACGCTCAAGATTTTTATCAACGTCTGCCCCTCCGCTCCATCTACCCTCCTAATCCTGTAAGGGAGAAGTTTAAGAGTAACGTCATGCGCCAAGAGCTACAAGTGACGGTGTCATCTCCAGTTCGCAAACCCGACATTCAAATCGCTAGCGCCTGGGACCCCACCCGAAATAAGCGGATACCGATCCTGCATCATCAAGATCAGACGTTTCGTCTGCTAAATGTGTTTCCCAAAAGTCAGTCCAAGGAAGTCAGCTTTATTTGGTGGAACTTGACCGACAACTTAGGAAAAACTTGCTTACTGCTCAAGGGGTCCAAAAGTCACAGCATTTGGGAAAAGGTTCACCTGGATGAACTCATCGACGATGCTTCCTTGCCCTGGAACACAGCGGATGCAGCCAATTCTACGTTTGTCAAAGCTACCTTGCTGCTGCTTCAGGCAGTATATGCAGAAGTTGACTATTTCTTTGGCACTAGACACGCTGAGCTGTTTGAGAAAGATGTAACTAAGGTCATTCAGCAGGAAAACTTTCCTCAGTCTGACTCCCGCGATCTGGTACGGCAGCTTTTGAAGGTTGATCCGTTAATTGCGGCACATCTAGTCGTGTGGCAGGAACGACACCTCACCATTCTGCTCCAAAAAGTGTATGAGCTTGCTTTAGAATTCTTCAGCAATGACACCTTTACAGCACGAGTCTTTAGCGCTTTAGAAGACTTGCCTACAAAAGAACGGGTGATGTTTACAGTCTGGCTAGCAGAGCAATTTCCAGATGGCAAAACATGGAAATTGCCTCAGACAGATGTATCCAAGATTTGATTTGGGCTGTGCAAACAGATCCACGACGACCCAAAATCTTCTGAAGACGTTGTCTTTAAGACTGCTCTACTAAATGTAAACGTATTACAATTACCAACCTCTGAGAAGCCGTGCGCTGTGAGCGAGGCAGCTTTCTCCCACCGAGTTGCATCATGACTTTAAGTACCCCCTCCACTCTACATCAGCAGGATCAGATTAAAAGTAAGCTACCGATCTCCCAGAGGTTTAAACAAAAATCTCAGAACTATAAGCTGCTGCTGGCTAAAGTGTTGGAGTGGACGGGAGGGCAACCCGCTCTGACTCAAACACTCTGTCAATTGATTGCGGATGCTGAAGACGCTCCGGCCGTCGGTGCTGAGACAGAGTGGTTTGAACATTTGGTACATCAAAAGCTGATTGACCCATGGGAAAATCTACCAACGCTTGAACCGATGCGGGCAATTCGCGATCGCCTCACCATGCGAAAGCAGCGCAGCGCTAAACTGTTGCAGACTTATCAAAAGATCTTGGAGCAGGGAGCGATCGCCGCAGACGACTCACCAGAGCAAAAGGAACTCCGACTGCTGGGGTTAGTGAGCAAACAGCAAGATCAGATCAAAGTTCACAACCCCATTTATGCCGCTGCATTTAACCAAACCTGGTTGGATCAGGCGCTTAAGAAAATTCAGTCTGAAATTGAACCGAGTGATGCTATATTTCGCAAAACATTAGCTGAACTTGAAAGAAAGCTGCTACTCTCTCAAATCGAAATCCTGTCTCGCGTAGACAACGGTGCAGAAGAACAAAAGTCGGCTCAAACCTTATATGAAGTGCTGCGCGATGTCACTTCACAGGTAGGAGATCTAGTTAGTGCAGACCGAGCCAGCATTTTTCTCCTTAACGACGAGAAAACAGAACTGTGGTCACTCGTGGCTGAAAACGAAGCCGGAGATTTTCTCGACATCCGAGTGCGCGTGGGCGAAGGAATTGCCGGACAGGTCGCTCAGGCGAAAAAGGTGATTCATATTCCTGCCAACGTGTATGACGATCCCCGTGCCGTTTTGGTGAAGGAATTTGACCAGAAGTATGGGTATAAAACTGAGAACATCCTGGCGCTGCCAATTCTAAGCGAAACCAAAGAAGTGGTTGCCGTTATCCAATTTCTAAATAAATTGCAGGCAGAAAAGCTGCCCGATAGCAACGAAGCGATTAGGCCAACGGGCTTTACCAAGCTAGATCTAGAACGACTGGCAAAATGCTTGTTACCCATCCGGCGAATTTTGGAAAGCTGTCAGTCTTGCTACAAGGCAGTCAGAAAGCTTCAGGCAACTGCCGCACTGGCAGAGGCAACGCGATCGCTCGACCAGATCAATCTGGATACAAAAGCAATCTTGCAACGGGTAATGAACACCGCCAAAAAGTTGATGAATGCTGACCGCAGCACCCTATGGTTAGTTGACCATGACCAGGGCGATCTATGGACAGAAATTCCAGGGCGGGGCGAAGTGCGGTGTGCGATCGGTGTAGGGTTTGCAGGATATGTTGCCCTCACCCGCGAACCGATGATCATTCCCTTTGACCTGTATGATCACCCCAGCGCTGAAAACGCTAAAAAAACAGACGAACAGACACGTTACCGCACCTGTAGTTTGCTGTGTATGCCCGTGATTAGCCCAGAAGGTGAGCTTTTGGGTGTAACTCAACTCGTCAACAAACGCAAACCAGGAAATCATCCTGAATACAGCAAAGACGATTGGCCCACCGTTCCCGATTACTTTAAGACTGGCTTTGACCGCAACGATCAGCAGGCAATGCAGGTGTTTAATGAACGGGTAGGAGTTATGCTTCAGTTTGTCAAAACCCACGAAACCCTCAAGCAGCTAGGACAGGTTAAACCCAAAGAGGCAATTTACAACGCACTGTCCGTGTTGAGCAGTGCTGTTGCTGACCGGGATGACGAGGCACTACACAACGTGCTTTATCACGTCCTGAGTTTTGTCAGCCAATCGCTCAGCAAACTGCTAAAAGCCGAATTCACAACTATCTTTTTATTAGATGCAGAAGAAACAGAATTTTGGTCACTCAATCTAGATATAGGAGGCGATGCAAGCGAAATTCGGATTTCAGCCACTCTAGGAATTGCTCACAAAATTCTAGAAACAAGAGCAACTCAGGCAAGCCACAATCCGCAGAAGTTTAACGATGTGTTGATTTACAAAGGAGTGAGTCCAGATAAAGTAAACGGTCTCCTCAACCTGCTGCTCTTTCCAGTGATAGATCAACGCGGAAAAGTAATTGCAATTATTCGAGCGTTCAACAAATTGCAGCTTTCCATACCCGGACTACCGTTAGAAGAAAAAATTGATCCAAGAGGATTTTCAAAATCTGATTCAGACTACTTAAAGATTTGTCTTGAGCCAGTTCTGCCGATCCTTCAGGCATGTCGATCTTTCCATCAGGAAATTTTGACAATTCAAGAACAGCAGCGGGCGCTTGATCCGCTCTATCAAGCCATTAGCTTCGTCAACCAAAGCAGCGGCAATCCTGAGGAGTTAATTCAAAAGGTGATGCAGGCAGCCAAGAATTTAACTCACGCCGATCGCAGTACACTTTGGCTGATTGATCATCGAACCAATGAACTGTGGACTAGCATCCGTCAAAGCAGCGGAGCCTGGTTAGAAACCCGAGTCCCAATAGGCGAGGGCTTTGTCGGAAAAGTTGCTCAAACTGGACAAGCCTTGAATATTCCCTTTGACCTGTACAATCACCCTGACTCTGAGATAGCCCGAAAAACCGATCAAAAAACTCGTTATCGTACTTGCAGTTTATTGTGTATGCCTGTTTTAGGGGCGGATGGTGAGTTGTTGGGTGTAACCCAACTGGTCAACAAACGCAGACTAGGCAACTTCCCAGAATATAGTGCGGCAGACTGGCCAGACGTGCCTGATTACCTCAAGTCCAGTTTTGAGGAAAAAGATCAGAAAGATATGGAGATCTTTAATAACCAGGTTGGGGTGATTTTGCCAGAGGTAATCAATCGTCAGCGTAGCAGCCATCGAGCAGACTCACTCAACTCTTCAGCTCTGAGGTGAAACCGCGTGGAGAGTCTTTAATTTTGCGGCAAACGTAGCATGGGCAAAGAGTGCTAATTCGTGTCAATTATGCTTCTACTGTGGGTTCCGCTATGCTCCACCCAACCTACGCGGAGAGAGGTATCAGTAGGGTTTTGTAGGATGGGTGAAGCGTAGCGGAACCCATGCTGTCAGAAAATTGCAGCCTTTGAAGCTATTCCAACACTTCATTTACAGTAATCTTCCGATGGGAAGCGTAGGGGCGGTTCGCGAACTGCCCCTACAGGGATTTGTGGTTTATGCAAATGGAAGTTGCTGTAAGTTTGTCGCACCACCTTGTATTTTTGTGGTTAGAGAACCGTTGCAAATTCCTTGAGGTAAGCACGAGAAAAGGGTTCCGCGGAGCCAAGCTGATACTGCTCCATCAAGCCCTTGCGGGAAATCGAAATATTGTCTCCGCGTCGAATCACAACAGTTGAATCCTCAAACACATCGCGGGAGAGCATCATTTCATGTTCTGTTGGATTGTCTAACACGACAAGATTGCTGCCGAAATAAAACATTCCTTCTCGCTCTAGAACGTCTTCCCGATATTCCACAATCAGCAAATCTAACCTGCGATTCCGCAGCAGATTTTGGACATTGGCGTTGTACTCCGAGTTCAACGGTTTCTCAGCCCGATTCACAAAAACGGTATCTCGGCAAACTGCGCCAACCACCCAGTCTGGACGCTGCAACAGAATGTGGTCAATGACTTCTTGAAGCTCCTGGACTGAAACTCGGTTAAAGCTAATGATGGGGACTCGAGCAGCGGCACCTGATTCAAAGAAGGTGTGCAGAATGTGAGAAGTCACATCGACTCTTTCTCCGATCGCAGGTTTAAGATGCATATAAATGCCTGGAGCTGCATTAATTTCGATGATGCTCAGTCCACCTTGCTTCCAGGATTTTGATAGATCCCGAGTAATCAAATCGATTCCTAAGCAGGTCAAGCGAAAGTGTTGGGCAACGTCTTGCGCCAGGATTACATTGTCAGGATGAATGGAAGGAGTTGCATCAATGCTTAAACCGCCTGCTGAGAGGTTAGCAACCTTGCGAAGATAAACGGTACGGTCTTCCTCAAGCACACTGTCTACAGATAGCCCTTGCTCTTCCAGGTAGTTTTCCAGCGATTCATCAAGCTTGATCTTGCCTAGAGGAGAGGTGGGAGTATCAATTCGAGCCGCAGTGCGGTTTTCGCGCTGGATCAATTCAAAAATAGTGGAATCTCCGTCTCCAGTCACGGAGGCTGGACGGCGTTCGGTTGCTGCAACAAATCTGCCGTTAACGCACAGGAGGCGGAAGTCGGCACCCGAAATGCTTTCTTCGACAATGACGCGAACAGGTTCATTTTCGGCGATCGCCTCTACTGCCCGCTCAAACGCAATCTCTAACTCATCCCCATTCTGCACGGCTGCTGTTACGCCAATACCCTTGTGCCCAACTACAGGTTTGACTGCAACGGGATAACCGATGCGCTTTGCCACAATCAAAGCCTCTTGACGAGAAAATACAACTTCTCCCTTAGGAACAGGGAAACCCAACGTGCTTAGGAAACGTTTGCAATCTTCTTTGTTAGTCGTAAAATCTGAGTCAATATGACTATCACAGTCAAAAGTGGTGGCAATACCGCGAACTTGTTTTCTGCCATAGCCATACTGCATCAACCCCTCATCCCACAAATAGAAGGTGGGGATTTCTCTTTCGTAGGCCGTACGTAACAGTGCATACACTGTAGGTCCACCATAAACTGAATGGCGAAAGGCACTCTGCAACACCTCAATCTGGTCCGTAAGGTTAAAGGTTTGGTTTTGGCTAATTGCTTCAAACCAGTCCCAGACGCAGTAGGCAACTTCCCGACTAGTGCGTTGATGGATTGCTTGCACCGCGATCTTATCGACAGAGTTAGATTGAGGAGTTACACTCCAGCGATCGAGATGTAAGCCCATATCCAGGTTGCTGACCTCAGCTACGGTCCAAGCAAACAGTTGAGCGTAGGATTCGTAATGTTTATCTTTTAGGTGCGGATAGTAATCGCTAATGGCTGAGACATAATCAGCTAGGGGCAGAGGTTCGTTGTAGCCCGTTAAAGCAAAGTCAAAAACTAGCGCCGACGTGTTGAGGTAGAAGTTAGGTCCTTCGTAGTGCCTCAAGTTATAAATGTCAAAGGCATCTGTTTTTCGAGCATTTACCCGAAATGTTTGCTCACTTTCTTGTAAAACCATTTGTCTCTCCAAATCAAACGCCTTAATCACTCGACCAACACAACAGCTCGACCAAAAAGCAACTTACTTTAGAAGTAAATGATCTATCTCAAGTGAGACGTTGCATTCAGGTCGAATTTTCCACCCTAACAGTACCTCGTTCTAACCTTAGCTGCTTCTATCGGAGGTTCTGTTCAAGCTGTTGCTGATTAAGGGTCATATTCTGTATCAAGGAACACAACTTTTGGAAGATGAAGTTACTTAGCCGGCTTTCTATAACCTTAAGTGTGGTGTAAGGCGGACAAGCAGAATGTTTAAGGACTAAAACCTTCTTCAGATTGCTTCTTTGACTTCTTGGGTGGTACTAATATCCCAGTTAATATCGCAATTGATAAAAAGTTTTTTTGGAGACGTAAGTGATGAGTAGCACTAAAGCTGACCTTAGAGATGAGGTGCGCCACCTTGCTGACGCAGCTTTTCGTCAAAAACTAATTTCTGGTCACGGCGACGGTGAGTATAGCCACAAGTATCAGATTATCTTTCAGGGCAGACCCAGGCACTACGAATTAGAATACGCCCGCGACTTTTTGAAAAATCTCCTTGTCCGCAATTCTCTAGAACATTTGTTTGAGAAGCAGTGTTGAGCTGCTTTAAGTTGCTTTTTTAATCTGTGGTTGATAAATCGGTAGTGTATTGCTGTTAATCAGCCATTCAGCATAAGTCCAGTCGGCTTCTGTATTGATATCTACCCAGTAAAGCGGGTCAATCATGAAGGGGCGATCGCCAGTTAGCGATCGCCCCTTCATGATTGTTTTGTAGCGAACCACATTATTAATATGTCCAGTTTGCGAATACAACGTTGGTAATTGTTGTGGCATGTTATAGGGTTCCTTAATACTCGCTAGACAATAGCGGTTTAGGAACCTGTCTTCGTCCCGATCGCCACATTTTGTAGGTCAGGGAAGGCATCTTTGGCAAACTCGGTTAAGGGGTGAGCTTAAGCCATTCACCGATACCCCCTTACAGCCACAATCACCGATTAAACTGCCTCTTCAAAGTCCAGTCAATACTGCAAACTTGCGGCTGCCTTACTTCATATGTATCCGCCAGGATATACTTCTCTATCTTTTGACGTAGCCGCTCTACACCTCTTGACAGTGTTCTCTGCCTGTAGCCACTGACTACCCTACTCTTAGTTGATGGTGTTACTCCCTAATGCTTCAGATCAAAGGTATTTTCGGACTCGTCATTTATTGGGAGTTTGCCAAATCTATTCGCATTCGGGTTTTCATCTGTTCGCATTTTTCCGCAACAGATTGGCTTGTAGAAGCGTAAGCTCCAATTAAAAGATTTTTACTCAATCCATAGATACAGGATGTGCGAATTTGACCAACCTGCTATCGTATGAGATTTTTCCATGCCCAATTTTACTTGGCAATATTGTCTAGCTGACACAAACCTCAGACAGGATAACCCTGCTCCTTGGCTAGCGCAGATTAATCAATAGGTCTGCGCTGCTTGAGAGTTGGTATGACCAGATTTAGTAGTCTGAGAGATTTGCAGAACGCGGACTGTACACCTCGCCCATTCTCTTAAAGTTAAACGTTGATGACTAGAGCAACTGCTGCCCTGAGGGGTAGCCGCTTGCTCAACTCGGGCTTGAGTTTCCTTGTCTTCCCTGTTACAACTCACCCTTTCATCACTCTTACGGAATCATCATGAGCAATATACAGGCACAGCTTTCTTCCACTGCAACCGGTTTTCAAGTCGAAGGATACGAAAAAATTGAACTCAATTTTCAGATTGTGGACAGCATTTTTGATCTTCGCAAATCTGACTTAGCTGACCACTACACTCGTCTGGGACGATGCCTTGCAGTCGTTGATCACAACGTTTACCGTCTTTACGGTTCTTATCTACAACAATATTTCCAGCATTACGGCATTGATTTGACCATCTTCCCAGTCGCGATCGAAGAGCCTGACAAGACGATCACGACTTTTCAAACCATCATTGATGCATTCTCCCGCTTCAATCTAGTGCGCAAAGAACCCGTTTTAGTGATCGGTGGCGGACTGGTTCAAGACGTCACGGGCTTTGCCTGTGCTGCCTATCGTCGCAGCACTAATTACATTCGGATTCCAACCACGTTGATTGCGCTGATTGATGCAGGCATTGCGATTAAAGTCGCGGTAAATCACGGCAAACTAAAGAACCGCCTCGGTGCTTACCATGCTCCCCAGAAGGTCTTTCTGGATTTCTCATTCCTGCAAACGCTGCCTGTTGACCAGATTCGTAACGGCATGGCAGAACTGCTGAAAATTGCAATCGTTTCTAATGCTGAAGTGTTTGATTTGCTCGATCGCTATGGTGAAACGTTGCTGCACAATCATTTTGGCTATTTCACTGAAGACGCTGACTTACAGAAGATTGGACACAAAGTAAATTATGAGTCGATCAAAACCATGCTGGAGTTAGAAGCTTCTAATTTGCATGAGTTGATGCTCGACCGGGTGATTGCCTACGGACATACTTGGAGTCCGACGCTAGAGCTAGCTCCTGAACCGCCTTTGCTGCATGGTCACGCAGTCAATATCGACATGGCGCTATCCGCTACGATCGCTGCTAAGCGAGGATATATCACGACTGAAGAGCGCGATCGCATCCTGGGACTGATGAGCCGCTTAGGGCTAGCGCTTGACCATCCCATGCTGAATGGTGATTTACTCTGGCAGGCAACCCAATCTATTACTGCAACACGGGACGGTTTGCTGCGAGCTGCAATGCCCTGTCCAATTGGGGTTTGTCACTTTGTGAATGACCTGACTCGTCAAGAGCTAGACGCAGCTTTACATCAGCACAAGCAGCTCTGTGCAGACTATCCCCGTGCTGGTGCAGGAGTAGATGCCTATGTGAGTGACACGGGTGCTAGTCAGACCGTCGAAGAACCCACCTTAGTTGGAGGTAAAGCATGACTTTCAGCGTAACTCCTGACTCGGTTCGCTCTATGGCTGCAAGTACCCCAAACGCACCCCGCCCTGTTACACCCTTGGGTATTGCGGTTGAACATTTGGAAGCCGCAGTAGCCCTGTTAGTTCAAATGCCGGATGTATCGGACGATCTGGCAATGCATCTACAAAAGGCATTGGTGTTGATGGCGGGATTAGACCCCTATCTGGAGCAATCGACCACACCCGAATCACCAGAACTCACTGAAATTGCTGAAAGAACACACCGTGAAGTGTGGCAAAGCCGATTCGATCAGGGTAAAACGGTGCGTCCACTGGAGCAGGAAATGCTCTCTGGACATGTTGAAGGACAGACGCTCAAACTGTTTGTTCACATGACAGGTGCTCGTCGCATTCTGGATATTGGCATGTTTACAGGATATTCAGCGCTAGCAATGGCAGAGGCTTTGCCTGCGGACGGGTATTTAGTTGCCTGTGAGGTTGACCCCTATACGGCTGAGTTTGCCCAATCGCTCTTTCAGCAATCGCCCCACGGCAGCAAAATTCAGATTGAGCTAGGAGCCGCTCTAGAGACACTCGAAAAACTGGCGAATCATGAACCTCCGTTTGACTTCGTGTTTATCGATGCGGATAAGCAGGAATACATTCAGTACTACCAAAAGCTATTGGATAGCAATTTGCTAGCTGAGAATGGCTACATCTGCGTCGATAACACCTTGTTTCAGGGGCAGGTTTACTCACCAGAGGCAGAGCGGTCAACGAATGGTCAGGCGATCGCTCAATTCAATCAATTTGTTGCCGAAGATCCTCGCACTGAGCAAGTTCTGCTGCCATTGCGAGACGGGCTAACCCTAATTCGTCGAGTGTAAACCCAGGTAGGGGCGAACGGCTGTTTGCCCCTACGGGTCCTGCAATTAACTCCCTACAAACCAACTGAATGAAAACCCTTTTGCGAGAAACAATAACAAATCCACCTCCAGCGGCTTCTGGAGCGCGATCGCCGCACTTCTCGTCACTCATCTTTGTGATATTTCAAAATCTAGGAACCCTGGCACTGTTAGCGATCGCCCTTCCCCTAAACCTCACAGTTGTAAGTTTAGCGCTGCTCTGGAATTGGATACGTCAGCCTTTTCGCCAACCAGCCACTCCGATACAGCATCCTAAGAATATCTTAATTGCGGGTGCCAGAATGACGAAAACGCTGCAATTAGCGCGTTCCTTCCATGCGGCTGGGCATCGGGTCATTTTGATTGATACTGAAAAGTTTTGGCTGAATGGCAATCGGTTCTCCAACACGGTTGCAAAGTTCTATACGGTTCCTGATCCAAACCAGGATTTGGAAGGTTACACAAAGACGTTGCAGGCGATCGCCAAAGCTGAAACTATTGATCTGTTTATTCCCGTTGCAATTTTTGCGGTCATTTACCCAGAGGGAATGGAGCAGCATCCGCTATCTGGCTACTGTGAGGTGTTTCACTTTGAACGGGATATCGTCCGAATGCTGGATGATAAGTTTGCCTTTGCTGAGAAAGCGCGATCGCTCTCACTCACCGTCCCCAAATCCTTTAAAATTACCGCTCCAGAACAGGTTCTGAACTTTGACTTTTCTCAGGAAAAACATCAGTACATTCTCAAAAGCATTCCCTATGACGCAATCCGGCGTTTAGACTTGACCAAACTTCCTTGTGATACGCCTGAAGCAACGGCCGCCTTCGTCAACAGTTTGCCAATCAGCGAAAAGAAACCCTGGATTATGCAGGAGTTTATTCCTGGGCAAGAATACTGCACGCATAGCACCGTGCGAGATGGCAAATCAACGCTCTACTGCTGCTGTAAATCCTCCGCGTTTCAGGTGAATTACGAGAATGTAGACAAACCCGAAATTAGTGAATGGATTAATCGCTTTCTGGAAAGCATTGGCGGCACGGGACAAGCCTCATTTGACATTATTCAGGCAGCAGATGGAACCGTATATCCAATTGAGTGCAATCCGCGAACTCACTCTGCCATCACCATGTTTTACAACCATCCTGGCGTAGCGGATGCGTATCTTAGTCAACCTGCTGCTGAACCGTTACAACCGCTTCCAGACAGTAAACCAACCCACTGGCTCTATCATGAACTTTGGCGACTGAACCAAATTCGTTCTTTCAAACAATTACAAACCTGGTTCAAAAACGTTTGGCGCGGCAAAGAAGCAATTTTTGAAGTAAGTGATCCGCTGCCATTTCTCATGGTGCATCACTGGCAAATTCCATTACTGCTGCTTGGCAACCTGAGAAGGCTCAAAAGCTGGACAAGAATAGACTTTAACATTGGTGAGCTAATTGAGTGAGGCAGTGGCGATACCCCTGTGAGGGCGCGTTACGATGCGCCCTTACGCAAATCTGCAACATCTGCAAATCAAATCGGTATTAGTTTTAAGAAAAACTAGATAGAATCAGATAGCCTTTATTCCTTTGAAGGACTCTTCAAACATTCTCGTGAAAGGGGCTATCTCCAATGATCAACTCTCTGGCGATTGTTGTCCCTGTTTATAACTGTGAAAGGTTTATTCAAAAAACACTAGAAAGTATCGAATCTAGTCTTGATTTCTTTCGTCAAAATTATAATAATGCTGCCGCCGTTAGTGCCGAAATTGTAGTTGTGAATGACGCTTCTTCGGATAATACGGAAGAAGCTGTCAACGATTTTATTCAGCAGAAATCTAGCTATAAATCTATTTATCAAGTCACCCGTCATTCTAAAAGCTTAGGAGCAGGTCCAGCCAGAAATACGGGTGTGAGAATTTCGACTGGAGAAATTTTGTTTTTCTGCGATGGGGATGATCTGTTTCTTAAAGAACATATCTATGTTTGCTACAAGGCATTGAGTCAGGAAATTCCAATTCAACCTGAAGTTATGCCTACCAATCAGGTTGCTGTGGTTAAGACAAAAGCCAAGATTCAAGAACAGCTTCATCCGCATTGGAGGGCTGCAATTGACAATAGTTTGTTGATTAATCTTTGCATGCGCCGAGACTGTCACGAGTTTGTGGAAGGTTTTCCTGAAGCAGCAGTTTACAAGCAGATTCGAGGGCGAGAAGATACGGCTTATCTAGATTGGATTGGCAAGTTTTTCAAGGTCTTTAGAGCTGATCTAGAAACGGTTGAGTATGTCCGTTATCCTGGCAATAGCTTCGATCGCCAACTTAAGAAGTTTCAAACGCCACCAGAAGACTATCAGCTTGACTGGACACCAGAGGAAAATAAATTACATGCGATCGCCACTCAACTAGAATCTGAAAAAACGCTTTATCTATTCAAAAAGCTCTATCAATTAGACCAGCGCTTCATCCCAACTGAATTCATTAATTGGCAACCCATAGTTGCTGAATATTTAGCACAAGAAAAGTGGGTCAAAGCGATCGCCTTTTATCAGCAAAGTAGTGAAATGAAAGAGGCGATCGCCGCAGAACACAAGAATGCACTTGCCAGAGCCTACAACAATTTGGGTACCGCTCTTCACCAACAGAAAGAATTAGAGCAGGCGATTGAATGTTTTCAGCAGGCGATCGCCCTTCAGCCTGATTTTTCTAAAGCTAATCTAGCGCGAATTTGTTTTAATGCTGGAATGGTTTTGCTTGACCAGGAGCAGCTTCAGCAGGCGCTAGCGCTATTCCAACAGGCTTGTGAGGCAGACCCTCATTTGACCCAGGCACAATATCAGCTTTCGAGAACCCGCTATCAGCTTCAGGTACAGTCTAGAGGCTACCAATTTACCCAGGATTGGTTCAGCAATAACATTCTGGTTTGGGAGCAGCACCTACTGCCGCTCGCCGGACGAAATCTGCAAGTTTTGGAAATTGGCAGTTGGGAAGGTCGCTCAACCTGTTGGCTGCTCGACCACATCTTGACTCACGGGTCAGCTCAAGTTACCTGCATTGATACGTTTCAGGGAAGTGCCGAACATAGTCGCTTTGATGCCGATTATGTGCAGTCTCTTGAGTCTAGATTTGACGCTAACATTGCTAAAACTGGCGTACCGCAAAAGGTACAAAAGCAAATTGGGCAGTCTCAAGAAAAGCTGCGATCGCTTCCTCTCAGCACTTACGACCTGCTTTACATTGACGGTTCCCACATCGCCAGTGATGTTTTGGAGGATGCCCTGCTAGGCTGGAGATTGGTGAAAGCAGGAGGGCTGATCGTGTTTGACGATTATGGCTTTTCCTTTGACCAAAATACTCAGCACAACCCCAAAGCCGGGATCGATGCCTTCCTCACGATTTTTCGTGACAAGATCAAAATAACCCACAAGTCTTACCAAGTTTTTGTCGAAAAGCTGACTGATTCAGCCTAATTCCCCAGCCTAATCCCATGAGCGACTGTTCTATTCGTCCTGCCCTAATTACTAATGTGCTGCCCGACTCGATCGCAGCAGAAATCGGCTTTGAGGCAGGCGATCGCCTCGTCTCGATTAACGGACAACCCTTGCGCGACCTAATTGACTATCAGTTTTTTTGCGCGGACGAGGTTCTAGAACTGGAAGTCTTAGACGCAAAAGGACAGAGCCATCAGGTCGAAATCGAAAAAGAGTATGACGACGACCTGGGACTGGAGTTTGAAACTGCGCTGTTTGACGGACTGATTCAGTGCAACAACCGTTGTCCCTTTTGCTTCATTGACCAGCAGCCACCTGGAATGCGGCAAACCCTTTACCTCAAAGATGACGACTATCGCCTCAGTTTTCTTTACGGCAGCTACCTGACCCTGACCAACCTGACCCAGCGAGAATGGAGCCGCATTGCTCAAATGCGGCTTTCTCCGCTTTACGTCTCGGTTCACGCCACCGAGCCAGAGATCCGCATTCGTCTACTAAAGAACCCTCGCGCTGGACAAATTCTTGATCATCTACGCTGGTTTCAGCAGCATGAGCTGCAAATTCACGCTCAGGTTGTCGTGTGTCCGGGGATCAATGATGGTGAACATTTGGAGCGATCGCTACTTGACCTGGTGAAGTTTCATCAGGGAGACATTCCTGCTGTTGCCTCCGTTGCGGTTGTCCCCGTGGGTTTAACTCGCTTCCGCCCTGTCGAAGATGAACTGGTGCCCGTCACGCCTGCCAAGGCACGAGAAGTAATCGCCCAGGTGCAGGCATTGCAGTCCAAATTTCAGCATCAGCTAGGCTTCACCTTTGCTTGGCTTGCAGACGAATGGTTCCTCATCGGTGGGCAAGACTTACCGCCTGAGTCGCATTATGAAGATTACCCGCAAATTGGCAATGGGGTAGGTTCGATTCGCCAATTTCTCAAAGAGTTTCAGTCTGCGGCAAAGCACTTGCCTGTAAGCGTTTCACCTGCTCGTCGCTTTACCTGGGTGGTTGGCAATGCAGTTGAGCAAGCTTTTCAGCCCATTCTTCAACGGTTAAATCAGGTAAAAGGGCTAGAAGTTGAAATGGTGGCGCTAAACAGCCAATATTGGGGGCAGGAAATTACGGTTACGGGGCTATTGACCGGGCAAGACTTACTTCGTGCCTTGTCGGGCAAAGATTTGGGGCAAGGAATTTTGCTGCCATCTCTGATGCTCAAGCATGACGACTCTCGCTTTCTGGATGACATGCGGCTGGAAGACCTTTCCCAGCAGTTGAATGCACCTATTCTCACGGTCAATGGGATTGATCAGCTAATTGAGACCTGCACTAGTTAGAAACGAACCCATCTGTCAGGTTTGGAGCGATCGCTTGGGAATGAGGGGCGATCGCTAGCCCTGTTCTGCTAACCAAGCCTGCAAATCGTCCAAACTCGCAAAATCCAGCAGTGCCTCACTCAACTCTTGCAACACTGGCAGGGACAAATTCATCACAGAAGAATTCACAGTTTGAGGAAGTTCTCCTAATCGCTTTGTCAACAGTCGAGACATAGCATGAGCCATTGCTTCGCGACCTTCTTCGCGACCTTCTTCCTTAATCTCCCGATAAACCCGTGTTTCCTTGAGCGAGATGTCTAGCATCGACTCTATCTCCTTGCGGCTCAACTGCTCAAATCGATACGCCATGATGGTTATCACCATTTCAATTATCGCACGACTACCTGGTGAGGCTGATTCGGCAGGGGTGCGGCTCAATAAATAACGGGCTTCTTCTGGCGCTTTGTCTTCTTCTATTGTGGTCAGAACCATCACGGCAACCCACAGAGGCAAGGAGCGAATCTCACCTAATTCATCCAGATATACTCGATGAACTTGATCTCCGTTGAGGAAGGTTCGATGTGGGTGCAACCTACTTTGTTCAACACTGCGGGAGGGGTAGATGACTACAACCTGCCAGTCGCCGTAGCGGTCGCCATTCCGATAAAAATACAGAGAACACTCAGCAAAGATGCGCTCGTAAAGCCGTTCATCTTTTTGAAACTGCACTTCACAGAAGTAGACTGTTCCTGCGGCTTCGTCTTTTGGCGGTAAGAAAACTCCATCGATTTCAAACCGGGGTTCTTTCACCGCTACCGAGTCGAACCGATAAGCTTCGGCATTGGCGGGTGGGTCAGGCAACAGTTCAAACAACAGGGTTGGCGATTGTTGGAACAGCTTGTAGAAAATCGAATCACGCCGCATGAAGTTGCTTGCCACCATTAACCCTGTTTCACATTGAATCACACTGCAATCTTTTGCGAATTCAGGACAGCAACCTGGATTTTGATTACTCATTTCGGCTCATCCTGTTTGTCCTGTAATTGCTCTGAGTCAGAATGCTGTCCTGCATCAAACACCACGCAAAAGCTAGCTGTCGGTATCAAACGCTGTAAGGTTTTCAACTGAGCTTCTGCGTCACTGCGACGGCGAAAACGAGCAACAATCAGGGTATGAGCATTGGGAAAGGAGCGGACGATGCACCAGGGATGCAAGGAATCTCGATAGGATGGCATGGGAAATGGAGGCGATCGCGCTATTGCGTCGCAGTAAGGGAAAATAGGCATGGCAAAGCCACAGTCTGACTGGACTGCTCAAAAGCAAGCAGAACAAACAGTCACCCGACTGGCAGAATGGTTGTCTGAAAGACTTCGTTTGATGACAAACTGATGAAAAGGCAATTTCTTGCCCCAAACTGTAACCAGATTGGGAGATACTGCCTTTATTCGATGTCTATAAAGCGTAAATCAAATTACGCTAACCGTCAACCAGCTTGCGTAAATGACTAGCAAATCCGATCGATCGCCATTGATGCGACTCAGAGTTCAACGATTTCTGACTCAAAAGCAGTTGGCAGATGCGCTAGGAGTAACGGAAACGACGGTAAGAAACTGGGAGGCAGGTCGAGCAGTACCAAGACTCACACCTGCTCAATACAAAAAATTGCTTGAGGTTCTACAAATTACGTCCAGCGAGTTGCCGGATCAATTTGGGTTTCCAGAAAATCAAAATGATTGAAGGATATGTGTTTAGCCCTATTCATTCTGCAATGGCTTACTGATCTACTATTTCAGGCATGTGACGGAGGAAGTAGAAGCGATCGCTTCCAACGTCCCCTTTTCGTCGTCCTAAGTAACCTGTCAACGGAGAAGACAGTTCTACTAAAATTTCGTACATTTCCTCTCGCTTAAGAGGTTGAGGAGGCTTTGAAACTACATACACTGCATGAAGTTGGGCAATATCAGCGTCCTCATCGAGTGAGTTTTCTAGAAAGTTTTTAACGAGTTGAATAATGTATGCTCTCAGCTTAGCTGCCTGGAGATTCTGATGAATATATCTCTCTACTTCATCATCTGCTTGACCATCTATGAGGTAATCCTTCAGCTTAAATAGATCGATTGGATATTTGTGATGAAGTTTGACGAGTTTTTCAAGAGTCGTAGGGTGAATGATTGCCATACCGTGTACTTTGGCTGCTTTTTGAAGTTGATCTGTAGGTTCGCCTGGACCGATGATTAATTTTGCCGCCTTACTAAAGGTCTCTTTATTCTCAAGGCGAATTGTTCCAAGATTTAAGAGTTGAACGGCTGTATCGTTAGGAATCTTTTTGCCTGATTTACACTCCCCAACTAGGGGATAAGGTGCAGAACAAAATAGATCTAGTCCTCCTGCGCCACCCCTATGAGAGTAATCAATCTTGAAGCCTAAAAACTCTAAACTTTGACGAACAATATTTTCAAAATCTGTTCCAGCCTGATAATTGCTTGTGCCTTCAGCCTCTTTGCTGCGATCGCCTAAAATAGCGATTTTACTCATCCATTCCGGTTCTTTAGATTCAAGTTTGTTGTGACTAGTCCAACCCAGAAGTTGCTTGAGGTTGTGATTCAACTGACTTGCATTTGGATTATCAGTCGCGACCTCTTCAACTTGAAGCTGCAAAGATTCCAAGCTGGTATAGGGGTAAATCTCTCCTGACATCAGAAGATTTTTACGTCGGTCAAAACCTACCTTAGAAACAACAGATGTGTCGTGTTCGTTGGGTGTCGTTATTTTATCTTCTGCTTGAGTCCAGAAGAAATAACCCGACTGAAGTAAGGAGTTGACAACACAAGGTTCAGAGAAATAATGCACCCGAAGGAATAGCATCTTAAGTACGTTGTGCTGTCCGAAAAGATGCTCTAAAGCGCTTAAATTCCAGATGGTAGACTGAGCAATTTTAGGTAGAAGATGCTTATTGTTGGAGTGAATTTGCCAATGATATTCACACTGCCCCCAAGTTGGCATCTGGACAGGGGCGATAGCGCTCTTTTGCAGTGATCTGCTAGCAAAACTCAGGTATTCTGGCTTGTAATACTGCTCAAGTGTTAAATCCGACGGAAGCTGTTGACTTGGATAGAGCCAAAACACTTGACCCTCTGATACTGATTGCTTGAATGGAATAGCAATCAGCTTGCCCAAGTTCAGCATCTCAAGATCAAGTGCAGGAAGCTGAATTCCTTTGAAAATTTGGATACTCATTCTTGATTTGGCGCGCTTAAAATCTCTTGAATCAACGGGTTATCTGTTACCAAGTTGAGTTCCTGCACCAGAGAGACTAACTCCTCCTTTTCAAATCCATAGTCTGCTGACTGCTCGTAAATTCGTTCTAAAGCAGCTAAAGGTCTGATGTGTTCTTTCTCAAGCACCACAACTTCTCCACCCTGGTGTTCTACGAGCTGTTGCTTAAGCTGTTGACCAATCTTCCAGCTCAGCGGTACTACAGTAGAACGAATTAGACAACCTCGTGTAATCTTGTATTTCCTGTAATCGGTCAATCGCTTCATTACTGCATTGAAGGTTTTAGCACTCTTTGTTTCGCAGATTCTAACTCCGATAGTGACTTCTCTTCCTTGCTTCACATCGTAGCCAGATGTAATCAAGTGCAGATCGTGGGTTGAAGAAGAACCAACGGCTTTAACTTGATTAACTACCACATTTGCTGTTCCTGATTTCGGAAGCATCTTCATCGCGCAGGTAATAATTGCAGCAATTTTTTCGTCTTCCTTGCTTGGAGGAGAGATCTTATTCAGCAACTCATTGTAAGTTTCCAAAACTTGCTTCTTCTGCTTCTCTTTTGGATCTGGATCAACGAATGTTGAATCTAGAGCAACTGGTTTTGGATCTGGATCAACGAGTCCTATCATCTCAAAAGCCTCAGCACAAGTCTTTAACAAGGTACGCACTCCAGCTCCAGCTTTTGCAATTTCTCTAATTCTTGCTTCTTCCAAAGGGTACAAGCGTGGGTAATTATTAAAGTTAAGTCCCTTGCATTCGTAGAACCAATTCATTCTCATCTGAATCAGCTCTATCATCTGTTCTGCTGTCGCAGGCTTAGCTTCTAAAATTCTTTGACCTACCCGGTCAGGAATTCCGCCTTGCATTTGCAAAACTTCTCTCCATTTATCGCTTTGGAAGCAGGATAGAAGGATTACGTTGGTACAATCAAAGTAAATTCTGTCGATACATCTAGCGACGACTACAACAGCACTATCTCCGGTTTCAGAATCAGCTAGCGACGACTCGGCTTGATCGAACCAAACAATGACGGGTAGAGAGGCAACTTCGGCAAGTTTGCAGATCTGTTTGATGACCCAGATATTTCTGGTTTGGTGTTGCTCTAGCGAATACTCTGGCAAGCCAAATCTCTTAACATCAGGAGAATCTTCTCCCTTAATCCACGACAACGCCACTTGTGCAGCAAGAGCAGTTCCAAGCAACGACAGCAGAGCCGCCTTGGTGAAGTAGTAGTCTAATTCAGGGTGGTTTTCTAGAATTGCCTCAGCTAGAGCCCCGAACAAATCAACTAAGCTAGAGCCGCTGCTTGTTTTTTGGATGTATTTCTTCAGTTCATTAGGCTGACTACATCTCTCGATGTATTCCTTGTACGCTTCCTCGTAATCTGTACCTTTTAAGCTTGAGATTAACGTTGCAGCGAACTGCTGCCACTGGGTTACTTTGTGAGAATCCTGATGTGTGAAACTTTCAACGAGATGAAAACGTACATGAGCATCAATAATTTTTGGATTTGCACAAGGGGAGATATAGGAAAATAGCGCACCTCCTTCATGCTCAATTTTCTTCCATATTCGGCGGATTGCATGGCTTTTTCCAGTACCTTTATCACCCTTGACAACAATACCAACTTTGCTCAGATACTTTTGACGAACTTCAGCGATTGATTGATCAATTTTTTGTTCAATGTGCTGATTGATAGCAGGTAAATCACTGATTACTTCTCCCCAAACCTCTTCGGCTGCAATGACCAAATCTTTTCTAAAAGGGTTTGGTCCCTGTTGACGAGCTTCCTCAAACAGGGCATACGGATCTTGCACGGCAATCATTCGCTTTTGACTCCACTTCTGAATACTGAATTGATTGAACTAGCTTGCTGATTAAAACTCAGGATTCTTTGCTGGCAAAGAACAGCAGTCCCCTAATCTCATTGGTGATGGAATCTCGTTTTTGATCTTCAGTTGCTTCACGAGCTTCACCACCCTGCAAATAAAATTTTTGCTCTGCCTGCATTTCCATCATCCAGTCGCTAAATTCCACACGTCCGACACGATCGCCTAGCTCACGTCGCATGTGCCAGATTGGAACCAGACCGCTGTAGTTGTAACCTTTATCCAATTTCTCAAATAGTTTTAGCGCTTCAGGCTTAAATTCTTCGTAAGAAGTAATTTCAGAATGGGCAACTTTACCATTGGTTGCAGCGCCATTCACACTTACATCCGATTGTTGAATCCACTTCAGCAAAGCTTTTGCCATCCAGGAACCCACAATTGTCCCTTCTATAGCAAGATCAGAACTTTGCAAACCTTGACCCAGTAATTCAATTCCTTTGTTTGTAATAGAAACCTTTTTCTTCGCAACTTCAATCGCTTCTTCCCGCTCTAAACGAGCATAAAGCTCATCACAGTCGGGACTCTTCTTTCCGCCTACCTTCAATCGATCGCTAACCTTTCTCTGATTAACGTCCTTACCCCCTAGAAACCATAAGGCTAGAAGTAAACGAACTGAACGGGGAGCGATCGCAGAATCTAAAGAATGAGAATTCGTCTTTGTTTGTGTCGCTGGTGACATTATAGTTTTCCTGAATGAGTGCAGTTAAGTGCCATCCCTCAGTAGAATTCCCTGTTTTTTAATTGAATCACAGCAATTCATTGGAAAATCATAAAATGCCGATAAGGCTATGTGAAGCTAAGGTATAAGATCCTCTATATAAGATGGTCTAGAGATTACGTTTTTTGCCCTTGAAGCTAACAGATTCGATCGCTCAACTAGCATATCCGTTAGATTAGATCAAAACTTTTTGCTGCAGAGGAATCTGAATGACAAACTCAGTTCCCTGCCCCGGAATGGAGTAGCATTCCAATTTGCCACCGTGTTTCTCTGTAACAATTTGATAGCTAATAGACATACCCATGCCCGTGCCTTTGCCAAAAGGTTTGGTGGTGAAGAAGGGGTCAAAAATACGTTGTCGAACGGCTTCGGGCATCCCTGATCCGTTGTCGGCGATCGCCACTTCTACCCATTCCTCACTTAAAACAGATGTACGGATTGTAATTTGGCTTGGCTGGCTCTTCACTTCCTCATGAGTACGTTGAATACTTTCTTCTAATGCATCTAGAGCATTCACCAAAACATTCATAAACACCTGGTTGAGCTGCCCAGCGTAACATTCCACTAGAGGAAGTGATCCGTAGTTTTTTATTAATTCAATCTTTGAATATTCAGACTTAGCTTTAAAACGATGCTGCAAAATCAGTAAGGTGCTGTCAATGCCTTCGTGAATATCAACTGCCTTAAATTCAGATTCATCCATTCGGGAAAAGTTTCGCAGAGACAACACGATTTGTCGAATGCGCCCGGTTCCCAATTTCATGGAATTTAGTATCTTTGGCAAATCTTGTTGCAAAAACTTCAGGTCGATCTCCTCAACAGTCCTTTGAATTTCAGTGGCAGAGTTGGGATAGTACTGCTGATATAGCTGCACAAGTTTCAATAAATCCTCAGTGTATTCTTGCACTGGGTCGAGATTGCCGTGAATGAAATTGACTGGATTGTTGATTTCATGGGCCACTCCAGCAACAAGCTGCCCCAGACCCGACATCTTTTCACTTTGAATCATTTGAATCTGGGTATGCTGCAATTTTATCAACGTATTTTTGAGTTCAGCCGTGCGATCTTCCACCCGATCTTCCAATTCCGCCTTGCTTTGCTCCAGTGCGGCAAACGATTGATACAGCTGGTTTGCCATGTGGTTAAAGGAATTGGACAGCGTATCGAGCTCGCGAATTCTGCTTTTTTCTACCGTTTGTTCTAGATTGCCGGCTGCTACTGACTCACTGGCATGGCTGAGGTGAAGAATCGGTTGCACAATCCAACGTGAGGTCAACACGCTCATAATCAAAGCAAGCACTAATGCACCCAAACAAAGAGCGATCGTAATGTGCGTGTTGGCATCAATTTGAGCCATAAATGTGTTTTCCGGCACACTAATGACCAATAGCCAATCCAAACCATACTCATCACGCCAGGGCACAACGCTGACAAAGTGCTGTTGCCCCTGAATCTCAAGCCGAAAGTCAGTATGTTGGGTGATTGACTGTAACCCACTAGAAGTTTGGAGGTGTTGAACAACAGTCTGGATAATTGGATTGGAACTATCAATCGCCCGCAGTCGATGAATTTTTCGGTTGACCAGGGTAAAAGGTCTTTCTGTGCCAGAACTAGCAATCAGTGTGCCATCTCGCTCCATCAGAAAGACTTGCCCAGATTGGCTAACTTCTAATCTATTTAGAAAATCGTTGAGTTTGAGTAGATGAATATCAGAGGCAATCATTCCTAAAAGGCGATTTTGCGAATCGTAGATGGGGCGACTGGCAGAGGCAGCAATGTAGGGTCCGTTAGGCAAATTTGCAGCATAAATCTTCCAGATGGGTTTACCAGCAGCAATCGGTTCGGTGTACCAAGCTTCGCTAAAACTGTTCCAAGTCCAGCGATAATTCACTCGGGTTCGGCGTCCCCGGCGGTCAGTGGCGTAGTTGATGGTGTTATTCGACTGTCTAGCCACCCAATCATCAATGGTGATAGTTCTGCCATCGTACCGAGCCGTTCCAATTCCTTCCCCTGTGGTTAGACCTATGCCAATGTAAGACAGGTCATACGCCTGCATTTGATCCCAGAAATACTCGCCAACGGCTTCCTGCTCGCGCACATCCAGAATTCCTCTCTTAATGGCATCTGCGTTAATCTGATTCAGCGTTTGCGGGATAGAAAGGTAAGACTGTAAGTGTTCATCCACTACATTGCTGGTGCGATCGATCACCTGTTCTGCCAGATTGTTCACAGCCCTTTGCCCATTTTTGAGAGACAGGTAGCCGACCAAGCTAACCGTTCCGAAAATTTGCAGAACAAAGGGAACAACTAGAACGATCTGCAAAGGTAGTGCTTTACTGCTGCGGAGTTGAGGCATCTTCATGGGAGGAAGGGGAAGTCAGCAGCTTTAGGATTCCCGTGATCCCTCATCGAAAATCGTGTCCTAAAGGATGCGTGTAGCGCTATATCCAGGAGTGATTTAATTGAAGGAGCATAGCAGTTGCTTGAGGCGAATCAATCATGCTATCCCTTTCTGGCTATCTTATTGGCTCAAAGATTTATGAAAGCGCGAATTCGCTAGTGTATCGAGGGGTGCGGGAGCTAGATTTGCAGCCGCTGGTGTTCAAAGCGCTAAAGCCTGACTATCCCACCCCCGATGAGTTGACGCGGTATCGACAAGAGCACGAAATTACCCGATCGCTAAATCTGGAAGGGGTAATCCAGGTCTATGGCATTGAAACTTATCAAAATACCCTGGTGATGTTTCTAGAAGATTTTGCTGGAGAATCTTTAGCCTACTGGCTGACTCAGCGGGCGCTTACTCTTACAGAAGCGCTTACTCTAGGAATTCAGATCACTGAGATTTTGGGGCAAGTACACCAGCAGCAGGTCATTCACAAAGACATTAACCCCTCTAATATTGTCTGGAATCCGACGACTGGGCAGCTTAAGCTGATTGATTTTGGCATTGCCAGTCGAATTACCCGAGAAACCCCTACGCTCCGTAACCCGGATATCTTAGAAGGTACGCTTGCCTATATGTCTCCAGAGCAGACTGGGCGGATGAATCGATCGATTGATTACCGCACTGACTTTTACTCTCTCGGCATGACGCTATATGAACTGCTGACCCAGCAACTTCCCTTTACTGCCGATGATGCACTGGAATTAGTTCACTGTCACTTAGCCAAAAATCCTGTTTCGCCGAGCGATCGCCTCTCCACGATTCCCCAACCCGTCTCTGCGATCGTGATGAAACTGCTGGCAAAAACCGCAGAAGACCGCTATCAAAGCTGTCGGGGCATTCAATCTGATCTTGAAGCCTGTCTGACTCAGTTGCAAACTATACAAGAAGTTGCAGCCTTCCCTTTGGCGCGATACGACAGTTCAGAAACCTTTCAGATTCCTCAAAAACTGTATGGCAGAAATCAAGAAGTTGAGGCATTGTTAGCGGCATTTGAGCGGGTGGTAGGAGCAGGGAATAGGAAGGGGAAGGGAATGGAGGATGGGGGATGGGGAAATCCAGCCCCGAACCTTGTTCCCCCTCAAAGCGAACTCATGCTCATCTCCGGTTACTCCGGTATTGGTAAAACATCGTTAGTGCAGGAAATCTACAAGCCGATTACCCAGCAGCGGGGATATGTTATTACCGGAAAGTTTGATCAATATCAGCGTAATATTCCCTATTCTGCATTCGTCAATGCGTTTTCTGGGTGGGTAGAGCAGTTGTTGACCGAGCCGGAAACTCAATTGAATGATTGGCGATCGCAACTCTTGTCCGCACTAGAACCCAACACTCAAGTGATGGTGGACGTGATTCCTGAACTGGCACTGGTTTTAGGGCCACAACCCCCTGTACCAGAACTGCCGCCCACAGAAACCCGAAATCGCTTCAATCGGGTATTGCAGCAGTTTATTCAGGTCTTGGCACAACCTCATCACCCGCTCGTTATCTTTCTAGACGATTTGCAGTGGGTTGATGCTGCATCGCTGCAATTGATCCAGGTGTTGATGACGACAAAGGTTCCTTTTCTGTTCTTGATTGGAGCCTATCGAGACAATGAAGTGAGTGCTACTCATCCTTTAACTCAGGCGATCGCAGAGATGCAAAGCGCAGGAATCCCCATTCAAGCGATCGCCCTCTCACCTCTACAGAAACTGGATATCCAACACTTATTAGTGGACACCCTAAATCGTTCTATGGAGGAGGTTGCACCTCTGGCAGATCTGGTGCTGACCAAAACTAATGGCAATCCTTTCTTCATCAATGAGTTTTTGCGGGCGCTGTATGTCGAACAGCTACTCACGTTTGATTATCAGAATAACCAGTGGAAATGGGCGATCGCCGAGATTCAACAACGCAATATCACCGACAACGTAGTGGAATTGCTTGTGATTAAAATCCAACGTTTGCAGCAGAACAACCAGGATGGATTGCGGTATGCGGCATGTATTGGTAACCGATTTGATCTGCAAACATTGACATTCGTTTTACAGTCGGTGGGTGTTCTTCAAGAAGCTGATGCAGTGCAGGCAATTGTGCTGCTCAAAGAAGCGGTCAACATCGGTTTGATCATTCCGCTTAACGATAGCTATAAGCGAATGGAGTTAGGCATCCCTAAATCAGGTGATGCGTTGCGAATGGAGTACAAGTTTGCCCACGACCGGATTCAGCAAGCAGCTTATTCTCTTAACTCAGTGGCAGAACGACCTGCGATTCACTGGCAGATCGGACAGAAAATCTTGCAACATACCCCACCAGAGCAACGAGAACAGCACATTTTTGATATTGTGAATCAACTGAACATAGGGGTAGAGCTTGTCCCATTGGCAGCGCGACAAGAACTGGTACGGTTGAACCTAATTGCAGCCCAGAAAGCCAAAGCCTCTGCTGCCTTTAGCGCAACTATGCAGTATCTCAAAACTGCCCTAGACCTGTTACCGCAAGATTCCTGGCACACCGAGTATTACCTGACGCTAGCACTCTACACTCTGGCGGCTGAGGCAGCTTATCTGAATGGCGATCTGGAGCAGACCGAGCAATTTACAGCCATTGTGCTGACACACGCTCGAAGTCTACCCGATAAGGTCAAGATCTACGAGGTGCAGATTCAGGCATATGGTTCTCAAATGCAGTTTTTAGCTGCGCTGCAAATCGGACTCAAGACCTTAGAGGAGTTTGGGGTAATTTTGCCCGTATCACCCACTAGTGCGGAGATTGAAGCTGCATTTGGTGAAACGGCTGCAAGGCTGGCTGATCGGCAAATTCAGACCCTCATTGATTTACCGCCTATGACCGATGCGATCGCCATTCAGAGTCTCCGAATTTTGACTCATCTGCTTGCCCCTTCCTATCAGGCTGCGCCGCCGCTCTTTCCTCTGCTCATTCTCAAGATGGTGAATTTGTCTGTTGAGTATGGCAACCATGAACTGTCGGCATTTGCCTATGCAGCCTATGCCAACATCTTAAACTGTGTAGTTTTAGATCTGGATCGAAGCTATCAGTTTGTTGAATTGGGGCTTCGCCTGTTGGAGCAGTTTCCCAATTCTCTGCTTCGATGTAAGACCTTATTCATGGCAAACTGCTCGGTTCGATTTTGCAAAGTTCATCTTAGAGAAACCATTCAGCCGTTACAAGAGGCTTATCAGTTAGGGATTGAGTCAGGCGACATTGAATTTGCGGGTTACAGCATTTTGCATCACTGCGATCACTGTTTCTTTATGGGAATGCCGTTAGCAGAGGTAAAACACAAGATCACAGATTATGTTGAAGCATTAACGCAGCTCAAAGAATCAACGAATACCAATGCACTTCAGGTTTACCAGCAAACGATCGCAAACTTGACACAATCTACCCCCAATCCAACCCTGTTGGTAGGTGAAGCCTATAATGAGTTCCAAGAATTACCGCTATTGCAGCAGGCAAACCACCATAAGGGATTGTTCTATCTATACTTCAATAAACTGTTACTGAGCTGCTATTTTCAGGATGCAGACAGGGCTGTAGAAAATGCTAATCAGGCAAACCGCTATCCTGAGGGTGGACGCTCTAACGCAGTCTTTCCAATTTTTTACTTCTATGATTCTCTGGCGCGGTTGATGCAATACCCCACTGCCAGCCCGGAAGTGCAGTCAGCTATTCTGCAACGGATAACCAAGAATCAGGAGAAAATGCAGCTTTGGGCATACCACGCGCCGACAAATAATCTGCACCGATGGCATTTGATCGAAGCAGAGCGATATCAAGTGTTAGGAGAAGATGCAGAAGCGATCGCTAGCTATGATCGTGCAGTGGAGCTTGCGAAAGAACACGGTTATATCCACGAGCAAGCATTAGCCTATGAACGGACAGCTCTGTTTTATCTGGAGCGGGGCAAGGAAATCCTGGCTAGAGCTTATCTGCAAGAAGCGCAGTATTGCTACCTAAGGTGGGGAGCAATGGCTAAAGTAGACGCGCTAGAAGCACGCTATCCCAATTTATTGCAACAACGGAGCGCATCGACAGGCGTTAATCTAAATGTTTCCTTGACTACGACAAACAGCAGCCATGCTGAGACGCTGGATTTAGCAACTGTGGTCAAAGCGTCTCGGGTGCTTTCTGGAGAACTCAATCTGGAAAAACTGCTAGAGCAACTCATGACTCTGGTACTGCAAAATGCTGGAGCGCAAGCCGGAACGCTCTTGCTGCAAACCAATCAACACTTCCGCATTGAGGCAACTGGAACCGTTGATCCAGTCGAGGTCGTTGTTCACTCATCCACATCCCTAGAAGACACGGACCAACTACCGATTTCACTGATTCAGTATGTGATCCGAAAACAGAAAACCATTATTCTAGAAGATGCGATTCGAGAAATGCGCTTTGCTGGCGATCGCTACATCCAGTCTCGAAAGCCCAAATCCGTTTTGTGTACACCCATTCAAGGACACGGCAAGCTGATCGGAATTCTATATCTAGAAAATAATCTCACCACCGATGCGTTTACTCTTGATCGGGCAGTTATCTTGCAGGTTTTGACCGCACAGGCGGCGATCGCCCTGGAAAATGCCCGACTGTATGAACAGTTAGAAATCTATTCTCAAACGCTAGAAGCAAATAATTACGCCTTGCAGCAAGAAGTGAGCGATCGCCGTCGGGCTGAAGAACAACTCCGACACAGCTTGAGTGAACGGGAAGTGCTGCTCAAAGAAATTCACCATCGCGTCAAAAACAACTTACAAATTATTTCTGGACTGCTGCAGCTCCAGGCTCAGAGCGTGACGGATACCGCAACGACTAACATTCTGCGCGAAAGCCAGCATCGGATTGAGTCAATGTCACTGATCCATAAGAAGCTATATGCTTCATCTGATTTTGGTGAAATTGACTTATCAGACTATATTCCCAGTCTGGCGAGTAACCTGATTACCTCATACCAACTCAGTCCTGGTCACATCAACCTTCACATGGACATTGCCAGCGTTTTGCTCAACATTGATCAGGCAATTCCCTGTGGGTTAATTGTGAATGAATTGATCTCGAATGCTCTAAAGTATGCATTTCCAGGCGATCGCACTGGTGAAATTCAGATTTATCTACCGTCACCCTCACACCAGCAGATTGAGTTAACCATTCGAGACAATGGCATCGGTTTACCAGAAACTGTGGACTGGAAATATAGCCAATCTTTGGGACTTTCGCTCGTCCATGACCTGGTCGTTGAACAGCTAGAGGGTAATCTAACCGTTGAACGAGACCACGGAACAACCTTTAGAATTAAGTTTCTGCAAGCATCGCTTTTGAATCCCAATTGATTGCAGAAATAATTGCAGAAAATTGAAGTAGGATATCACTGCCAGTCTTGAAGATCAAGTTTCTCTATGATCTAGAGAAACTTGCCGTCTGTCTCCAGTAGGATATTCTAATGGAAGCCAAAATTTTAGTGGTTGAAGATGAGGTTATCGTTGCCCGCACGATTGCTAGTCAGCTAATGCAGCTCGGTTACACCGTCGTGGGTACAGCCTCCTCTGGTGCGACGGCGATCGACAAAGTGAACCGGACTGAACCCGACTTGGTGCTGATGGATGTGATGTTAAAGGGGGAGATGGATGGTATCACTGCGGCTAGCCAAATTTGCAGCCAACACGATATCCCTATTGTGTTTTTAACTGCTTATGCCGATGAAAACACGTTACAGCGAGCAAAAAACACTCTCCCCTTGGGCTACATTGTTAAGCCCTTCAATTCAGGAGAACTGCGCGTTGCAGTTGAGTTGGCACTGTTTAAGCATCAGGTCGAAAAGGAACTGCGAACTAATCGGTCTTACCTGGCAACGCTACTGCACTCCATGAACGATGCAGTCATCGCAACGGATGAACAGGGATTAATCACCTTCATGAATCCGGCGGCAGAGGGCTTGACGGGTTGGCGAGAAGCCGAGGCCTCTGGCAAGGACATAACGGAGGTGTTTCGTCTTGTAGATGAAGTGACCGATCTGCCGGTTGAGCATCCTGTAACGCAAGTTCTACAAACTCAGGAAGTCGCTTTCCTAAAGGAATTCACGGCTCTGATAAACCGGAATGGCGATCGCATCCCCATTGGTGATAGTGCCTCTCCTCTATATCGTCAGCTAGAGGGAATTGGTGGAGTCGTTGTGGTGTTTTGGGACATGAGTGCTTACCGTCAAAGTGAGTTATTGCAAAAAGCATTAGAAACAGAACAAGAGTTGAATCAACTCAAATCTCAATTTATTTCAACCGTCTCGCATGAGTTTCGCAACCCCCTAGCTGTGATTCGGACAGCGTCCGAATTGCTAGAGCTACGAGGGGGAGAGATGTTTGACGACAGAATGAGAGGCTACATACAGCGAATTAGAGACTCCGTCCAACAGATGAATCAACTGATGGAAGATGTGTTAATCATGGGGCGAGTTGAAGCAGAGCGTTTACCCTTCAATCCTACTCCAATCGATCTAGAGCCGTTATGCCAGGATCTACTGGAAGAATGCTCCCTCAATCTCTCTGATTCCCATGAGATCATATTCACACACTCAGATGATGCGCCAGAAACCTGGATGGATAAAACGCTCCTCCGTCTGATCCTCTCCAATCTACTGAATAATGCCATTAAGTACTCACCTACAGGTGGAAGAGTTCATCTTGACTACACCTATGTGCTAGAACAACAAACGATTGTGTTTAAGGTGCAAGACCAGGGCATTGGTATTCCCCAGTCAGAACAAGCCCAACTATTTGAATCCTTCTTTCGAGCGTCTAACGCTCAACTGCTTCAAGGAACAGGCTTGGGGTTAGCGATCGCCAAACAGTGTGTGGAATTGCATCAAGGACAAATTGAAGTCACTAGTGAGCTTGATATTGGAACAACTTTTACTGTCATCCTACCTTACGCACCCAAGGTTTAGAGTACCGCTACCATTCACACAGGAGATCTAATATACAGTAGGAGCTTCCAAGGAGAATCAATGGATACATTATTAGTTGTCGGTTTCTTCGTTCTTGCGGCTGTTTCCATCTTTCTGGAGATATGGAAGCAACTGAAACTGCAACAGCAACCTGTATTGTCTTCCCCTGCACGAGTCGCTGCAAAATATTCTAGTGCGAGAGAATTGGAGGATACACGGGGAGGCTATTCCTCTACTCCACGATATGTTGTTTTTGAGTTGGAATCAGGGAGAACTATAACCTTGAAAGTAGGAAGTTTGTACGACGCGATCGCTGAAGGTGAGAAAGGGATTCTGACTTATCAAGGAGATCAATGTCTAAATTTTCAGTGGTAGCAATCCGCATTGACGCGACTCATTCCAGCTCATCGGAATTGTACTGCAAACACTCTGGATGACCATCAGATAGGCGAAGTAGGAACTGTACGTTGGGTTACGTATTCGCTTCACCCAACGTTGGCTTGGGTTTTGTTGGGTTACGCTACGCTCCACCCAGCCTACGCCTTATCTCAATTGAGGTTATTGAATGACGCTTCATTGACTTGAGCTTCATGCTAGAAACCTCTCTTGGTTAGAATTTTTGGAATGATCTGTTGTTTGGGCGATCGGACTAACCGTTAGAATGCACGGTAGAACTGAGAGTTGCCTGAGTTAGCCCTGAGAGTTTTCAGAAAAGAGCGTCAACAGGAAGTTCCTTTTCCTTAAAGTTGGAATCTTTGGGATTGCTGCTTAAAATCCTACTTAAACCGCGATTTCTATTTGACCGTCAGGCAAATGTTAGAGCGATCGCGGTTGCCCATCGTTGATATGAGTTAGAAAATTATGGAAACCGCAGATTTGATTGTGATTGGCAGTGGACAGGGTGGAGTTCCCCTCGCGGCTGACTTTGCTAAGGAAGGACGCAAAGTTGTCTTATTTGAGCGGGACGCATTGGGTGGAAGCTGCATTAACTATGGCTGCACCCCCTCTAAAGCATTCTTAGCAGCAGCTCACAATGCTGGTCGCGCCCGTTTAGCCAAAAAGCTAGGCGTTCATGCTCAGGTTGAGGTTGACTTTCCGGCTGTAATGGAGCGGGTTCGAGGAATTCGTCATCAGTTTAATCAGGGGACAAAGCGACGGCTAGAAAGTGCGGGAGTTCAAGTCGTTTGTGCTGAAGCCTCGTTCGCTGATTATCACACCATTACAGCAGGAGATGTCACCATTGAGGCACCTCTTGTCGTGATCAACACCGGCACATCGTCGTTGATTCCCAATATTCCGGGTTTAGCGGACACTCCTTTTCTCACCAATCGCAACTTCTTTGACTTACAGGAATTGCCGCCTCGCCTGCTAGTGATTGGCGGGGGCTACATTGGTCTGGAGCTAGGGCAAGGGTTGGCACGTCTGGGCAGTGAGACGCATCTGATTGTGAGGGGCGATCGCCTCTTGGCTCAAGAGGAAGCCGAGGTCAGCGACACGCTAGCAGAAGCATTCCGGCAGGACGGTATCTCACTTCATTTCAATGTCAACACTGAAAAGGTGACTCATGCGGATGGCGTATTTACATTAACGCTGGATGATGGTGAGACCCTGCAAGGAGAAGCCTTGCTCGTCGTAATTGGACGCAAGCCCAACACCAGTACTTTAAATGCAGCGGCAGCCGATCTGGAGTTAGACTCACAAGGCTTTGTCAAGATTGACGATCAGTTTCAAACCTCCAGCCCTGGGGTTTATGCGATCGGAGATGCAGCAAGACAGCCTGCTTTCACGCACGTTTCCTGGGAAGACTATCGCCGCTTAAAGGCAATTTTGTGTGGAGAACGACGCACCCGCAGCGATCGCGTCTTGGGGTATGCAGTCTACACCGAGCCGCAGGTTGGGCGCGTCGGCATGACATTAGAACAGGCTCAGCACCAGGGCATTAATGCGCGCTGTGTCACCTTACCAATGGCTTACATTGCGCGAGCAATTGAGTGGGGACATGACCTCGGCTTTTATCAAATGGTCGTTGATCAGGATACCGACCAAATTTTGGGCGCAACGCTGGTGGGATATGAGGCGGCTGAACTCGTCCACGTCTTCCTGTCTTTGATGGAGGCTAAAGCTACCTGGCGACTGCTAGAGCAGTCTGTTCACATTCATCCCACCTACGGTGAAGCGTTGCCCAGCCTAGCCAGATTGCTGATTGGAGACGATATGCCTTCGTGTCCCAATATGTAATCGGACTTTTATTCCTTTAAACTCATGTCATTCAAGAGGTTTGACGATGAAGTTTAGGCGTTGCTGAATGCGAGTATGATTTACGGATCTCAATTCCCTCTGTAAGGGCATGGCATTGCCATGCCCTTACGAAATTGGCGTTGCTGCAAGGGTAATGCTTGGTTTGGCATGATAGAAGAATGAAATGTCCTCAATGTAATTCAACTCAAGTCGCTAAGAACGGGCATCGTCGAGGGAGACAATGCTACAAGTGTAAGCAGTGCAGGCGACAATTTCTCGAATCCTACTATCCTTGGCGC